>CAYHGJ010000001.1:0-22033 GCA_964356235.1 uncultured Candidatus Saccharibacteria bacterium
TATTATAGAATTAATTATTTCATATTCTGCCCCTTCAACATCAAGTTTTAATAAATCTAGTTTTTGATGCCCCAATTCATTCATAATTGTCTTTATGGTTTTACACTCCGCTTCAAAGTATTCATCTGTGTTTTGAGTCTTTGTTATGGCGTGTGATACCCATCCTTTTTTCTTAGGGGCATAGAATTTTTGTATACCGTTTTCCTTCCAGATGCCGATTGGTAGATAGTGCACATACTTTAGAGCTGTTTTGTTTATTGAGTAATGAGCAGGGCTATTATTAATTGGCATTTTTTCATCCCCTTCGATCATCTTTTTTAATAATTGATAATGTTTGATAGCACGAGGTGTGGGGTCAAAAATATATACTTCACAGCTAAATTTTTCCGCAAGTAAGCAATCAAAGCTTATATCTTCTCCTGCTCCTACTGTGTAGCAAGTATCACCCTCTTTTAGTATTCCGGATGGTATGGTCCAGCCCCCGTATTCAGTTCCCAGTCTTTCAAATATATATGGCGTTTTTTCTATTTTGAAACCAGTTGCTTTGTCGAGTCTCATTATGACAAAAAAAGTGTAAGATGCCTTTTTTATAAAGTAAAATAATATTTTTCTAATCTTGTTTAATATTCTGCTCATAAATTAACTTATTTGCCCTATTATTTCATTGTAAAGCTCCATATATTTTTTAGTCATTATCTCTAATGAAAAATTTTCTTCCACTCTTTTTTTAGAATTATATGCCATTCCTTTTTTTTCCTGTTTGGTAAGACCTAAGACAAATTCAATACCCTGTATAGTGTCTTCTATATTGCAATATTTGGAAATATAGCCGTTTCGCTTGTGGCTTATAGCTTCTTTAACTCCGCCCACATCAAAAGACACGATTGGCAGACCACAGGTCATTGCCTCTAAAATGACAAGGGGAAAATTTTCTGCGATAGAGGTGAAAAGAAAAATATCTGATGAAGAATAGTACTCGGCAATAATTTTTTTATCACTTATATAATCAATGAATATAATTTTTTCGTTATCGTTTTGCTTATGCTTGTTTCTGTTGCCGATACATAGGAAGATAATATCCTGCCTATCCTTATAGTGGTTTATTATTTTTTCAACATATTTCCATCCCTTGCTGTCGCTGTCTTCACCTCCATCTGCTAAAAATGTTATTATTTTTTTATCCTGTGGTAGATTTAATTTCTTTCTTGTCTGTACTTTGTTTGATTGTGTGAAAATATTATTGTCAATACCATTATGTATAAGGTGTATTGGTTTGTCTTTCAATACGCTTTTTTTAACTTTTTCAAATAACCACATAGATGGGGTTACTATATGAAAGTCACTTTTCATATAGATTTTTCTTTTTTGATTTTCTAAATATTTTTTATTGTTAATCAAACTATTAAAATATGAATGTTTGTTGTTATTTGGAAGCTGGAAAAAACCATTTTCAACAATATCACTATATGTGTGCGGAGTCCCATAGGTTATTGCCCACATATCGTGGAGTGTCCAGACAACCTTTTTTTCTTTTGAAATTCTTTCTAGAGCTTGCAGGTTGAAAAATCCAGCATGTAGATTGTGGCAATGTATAATATCTGCCTCTTTATATTCTTTGCTCTGGAATAAACCTTTGATATTTGAAAAATTTATATCTGAAGGGAATATTTTAAAAATTTTTTCTTTTATAAATCTCTCTGGGTCTCTATTCGTTATATTTTTGATTATTTGGAATAACCACATTGGCTTTTGTATCGAGTATATGTCATTATCTGTCGAAAGTTTTTTACCAACAAACATACTTACTTTATACCCTCTTTGTTTTATTTGGTTCATTAATGAGCGTGCCAAATTTGCCGCTCCGCCTCTTTCATCAAGCTGGTTAATATAAAGGATTTTCATTTGAAGGTGTTAATTTTTCTTTTAAATTTATCTTTATCCCAATTTCTTACAATAAATCTTGGTAAGGAATACTCATTGTTGGTTTGAGTCACATTTTTTGCTCTTACTATAACAGCCCGCTCAAAATTGCTCTCTTTTAAAATTTTTATACTTTCATCATCAAAATCCCCAAAGGGGTAGGCAAAAGACAGTACTGGCTTAGTTATGATTTTTTCCAGTTCTTTTTTACTATTCTCTATTTCATTTTTTTTATTTTCATATGAAAGTGTCGACAAATGTGGATGAGTCATGGTATGGGCGCCGATTTCTATGTTTGTATTTTTTGAAAGTTCGATTATTTCATTTTCTGTCATTCCCATACCAGATGAATTGTCGTTATCCCAAGGGAATTTTTGGCCAAGAAACCCTGTTGATATAAAAATAGTTGCTGGGGCGTTAAATTCTTGAAGTATCGGCAGGGCGTTGTATAGATTATCTCCATAACCATCATCAAATGTAATAGCAACAGATTTATTATCCACACTGTTCTTTGTGATTTCTTCTAGGGTGACGATTTTTCTATATTTTTTCAAATACTGTATATGGTCTCTAAAATTTTTTGGGCTTACGCATAGAAGATGAGAATCGTCTGTGTCTTCTGCCACTCTATGGTACATCAAAATTATAGGTCGTATTGGACGGATTTTATTTATCAAATACTTAATCTCAAAAAATATTTTTTTTAAAAGGGCTATCATTTTTGGGCTTTTATTGTGACTAATATTGGGAAATTTGGGTCAAAATATTTGAGGTTTTTTTCTTTTAAATCTTCCTGTGCCATTCCAACCCAAAATCCAGTCCCCGCCAGGACATTGCCAAAACCCTCAACCACTAGATTTTTATTTTTAAAATATTTACTAAATACAAATTTTGCTCCTGTTGGTGTCCATCTCCAAAAGTCATTTTCAATGCCAGAGGCGACATCAACTCTCGACAAAGAGGGGACTGTGGCCAGTAAAAATCCGCCAGGTTTCAAAATTCTTTCGCATTCTTGTATTGCTTTTTCATATTCATCTATAAATTGAAGGACCTGAGTCAATATTATGCAGTCATAACTATTATCTTTTACATCGTTCAATTTTCTTAGATCACCATATATGTTGGCTTTGTTATTGTTTTTATTTATATCTAAGATATCACTTTTTGTTGCTTTGCCAAATTTTAGCGTGTATTGGTTATCAAGCACTTCTAGGCATCTTCCTTTTATATGTTGTCTATTTTTATTCAAAAAATTTTCAATATAATAACGGTCAATAGGTGCGCCTCTATCAAATCCATACACTTTACTTAGTGGGTGTGTTTTCTTTGTTAGAAAATAAAGAAAAGGTTTGTTTAAGAAACTAACGGTTAGTAGTTTTAGGAAAGTATAGAATTTTTTAATAATCTTCATGCAAAAATTTATTTTTTACTATATTTTTTCTTATACCAAAGGTATGTTTTTTTAAGATTATTATCAAACTTATCAACTATTGTTTCTCCAAGCAATTTTTGCATTTTTGTAATATCAGGACTTCTATAACGTATCTCGTATTTTCTCTCTGACATTAGAATAGGCTTCAATTTTTTACCGCTTATTCCTATAAGTCTTTCAGCTAAATCAAGAATTGTAGTTTGACGACCCACGCCGATATTGATCACTTCTCCATTTGTAGAATCAAGCAATAATGCTCTAATTGCTAATCTAACATTATCGTCTATATATATAAAATCTCTGGTTTGATAGCCGTCACCGTAAACGGTTGGACGTTTGTTATCTAGAATTTGTTTTATAAATACACCAGTAACGAAACCATAAGAGGAGGATTCTTGTCGTGGGCCAAAGACATTGAAGAAACGCAGGGAGCAGGTTGGTATTTTGTATTTTTCATATGCGACCTTGAATATTTTTTCTCCTAGAAGTTTTACTAGGGCGTACAAGTGTGTATTGGATTGGTTGCCGACAAGCTCTTTGCCTTTATCTTCCGAAAGTGGCAAGTCAGCGGTATGACCATATGCCTCTGATGAAGATGAAAATATAATTTTTTTAATTCCATATTTTTGAGCGAAATTTGTTAAATGGTTAAACCCGGCGACATCGGGGATAACGGATAACGGGTCTTCTATGACCCTCTTGACCCCAAGTACAGCGGCGTAGTGGAATATGTAGTCTATTTTGTATTTTTCAAATACTTGCGTCAGGTCTCGCTCCAAGTTTGAATCGCCAATGACAAATACAAACCTCTTATTTTTTTCAAAGTGCGATATGTTATTGACCGACCCCGTTGAGAGATTATCCATGCCTATGACCCTAGCGCCATGTTTTAACAAGCTTTCGCAAAGGTGTGACCCTATAAAACCGGCGGCTCCCGTAACAAGAACAGTGCTTTTTTTTAGTTTTCCATAAATGTTTTCTGTTTTCTGTTTTTTCATATTTTTAATCGTTAATTTCACGGGCACAACCATAATATAGTGATTGTAAAAGATTTGTATCTTTTGTGCCATCTTTGTCTTTTAATGTTGTCATAATTTTTTCTCCCCAATTTGTTAGAAGGCCAAGGTTTAAAGCGAATTGCTCAGCCTGTCTTTTTTGATCACCTCTTGCTCTCTCGTTTTCTATAAAAGAAAGATTATTTTCCATTATCATTTTCAAAAATGATCTACTGTCGCTTGCAACCTTGTCATTCATAAATTTGGCAGGAATTGATATAAAACCACTTGAGTAGTATCCAAATGAAAGCCACTCCGGATGATTGAAGATGTTTAGGGTGATTGCTTTTTCATCTGGTTTATCCGATATTTTATTATTTGAGATAAGTAAAGTTACTCTGTCTTTTTCTAAGACAGGATCATGGTGCCATACGGCATCGGCATCTACTAACTTCCATCCCTTTTTACTTATTTCAATTGTAGTTTCTAATTTTGAGTATTGCCAGGGTTCATTTGAGTTACCAAATTTGTTTATAATTTCAACCTGTTTTGGATAATCCAATTTGTGTATTAGTTTTTTAAATTCTTTTTCGCATATATCATCACAATAAAAAGAAATCTTGTGGGAACTATTGATATAATGGAGAGAGTTAATATTGTCAATGGCGAGCTTAACATATGGTTCTCTTTTTACGGCCACAATGGCAAAATGATAGCTACGTGGGAAGGACTCTGGACGGGTGTTCCTTCTTAACGCTCGCCCCTTGCGTTTTGTGTAAATTTTGAAATTGTTGAATGACATTTTTAATATCCTTGCCAATCCTCGTATTTTTTTAAGCATAAGTTTAATTTTTTTTATAATTATCTATTCTATTTATCCAATAATTCATCCATATAATATCACTATTTGACCTTGCTATTATTTCTTTGTATTTTTGAGGAAGGTTGACTTCTTTCAGCTCTTCCCAATCATCAACTACCCATATAGGAGCACCGATACTCTCAAAATATTCTTCACAATACGAGCGTTTAACCACCGGTATGGTTTTTAAATAGATTGCTTCCCATGTCCTATGGCATTCGCGTCCCGCTCCTGGTGGCGATGCCACAAACATATATTGTTGTAGCAATTCGTGATACTTCCACGGGGGCAACTTGTTTTCAGGCTTTTCTGCAAATCGGGAACTGGTTAAAAAATCTGATGCTTTTTGTCTCTCTACTTTATTTGTGGCTATCTTGAAATCAAAAAGGATTTTTTCTTTTTTGTTTATTTTCTTTTTTCTCAATTTATCAAACTCGCCTACGACTCCTGCGTTATATCTATGGAGGTCTTCAAGACCGATTGGAAGTGATGTGACTTTTGGATGTGCTACCAGAGCATTTTTGGCAAAAACGTGAATAATCTTATTATCAAGATAGGGGATTAATGATGTACCAAATGGTTTAATACCCCAATGGGAGATTAAAATATATGGGTTGTTAATTTTTGGATGGATTTGGGTGAAGAATTTTTGCGAATCATCACTATTTATATAGATAATATCTCCAGTTTTAACATCTGGAACCTTTGTTTTTTCATCAACATAATCAAATACATGGTCTGCGATCGCCCTGAATGAGTCGGCGCTTATGTATGGACTGCTTGTAGGACGGGGGTTTTTGGACAATTTCAACCATGTCTGGAAAGCCCATTTTTTTGTGTTCCAGCGCCTTCTTTCTAATCCATTTTTTATATTGCTAATATTCATACACAATTTTGTGCAAATATGAATTGTTGTTTTCAAGCATCGGTCTTGGCGCCCCGTTTTCTGTTATTGTTCCATTTTCTATAACAATTATTTTATCGACATTTAAAATAGTGGATGGCCTATGGGCGATTATAATAACGGTGGTATTGCCACGCAAATTTTCTATTGACTTGTGTATTAGGGCTTGTGATTCATTATCGAGGGAGCTTGTGGCCTCATCAAGCACAAGTATTTCTGGGTGTCTTGCAAGGACCCGAGCCAAAGCGATTCTTTGTCTCTGTCCACCAGATATTTCAGTTCCTCTTTCTCCGACGATCGTTTGGAATTTATCTGGTAGAGAATCTACAAAGTCGTATATGTTAGCGAGCTTTGAAGCTTCTATCATCTCTTTTTCGCTTATGTCATTTCTGTAAAAGCAGATATTGTTTTTTATAGTATCATTTATCAAAAAATTGTCTTGGGAGACATAGCCGACACTGTCTCGCCAACTTCTCATATTAATATCTTTTATACTTTTATTGTCTAATCTGATGTTTCCACTCTTAGAATCAATCAGTCGCAGGAGCAAATCAACAAATGTAGTTTTGCCAGAGCCAGATGGGCCTATAACACCGAGCATCTCGCCCTTTTTTACAACCAAACTAATATCGTCTAAAACAAGAGCCCCATCTCTATATCCAAATGAGATATTTTCAAAACAAATCTCGCTCTTAAATGAAAATTTCTCACCACCTTTGTCTGTTTCATTATTTTGAACAGCTTCTTCTTCATATTCTATTACTGTTTTGAGGTACGGATATTGCGCATTTATATTTTGTATTTGAACCTGTGCTTGTTGGATATAAGCAAAAATTTTATTTATAGCGTAAATGACCACAGCAAAAGCGGCGAAAGAAAATTCGCCGGTTTTGTAACTAAAAGCAAAAAGGCCAAGTACTAGAAATACGCTTACTGGCTGTATCAGCACATTTGCAAAATTGCCAAGATATGAAAGTTTAAAAGAAATATTTTTCCATTCATCAAAAAATACTCCGGCTTTCTCGATGACCTTGTCTTCAAGGGACATGGCTTTTAGCGTTTTGATACCGATCATACTTTCGTCTATATGATTGCCACCTAGTTTCATAAGCTCTACTTTGCGGGTATTTATGGCTTTTATCTGGTAGACGATTGGTTTAAAAAATAAAAATAAAACAATACCTATTCCTAGGGTCAAAAGTGTGGCGCTTGGAGCTAAGTTGAAAGCGATAGCCACATATATCAGTATGTTTATGGCTAGAATAGTGGCGCTTGTTATCCACACCAAAATGGATGCTCCTATATCAATGTCATTTGTGAGGATTTTGTCCAAGTAACCAATCTTGTGTTTGGATAGATATGGCCATGAAGCATCGAGGGTTTTTTTCAATAGCTTCATTCGTGTGTTTTTTACATAGGAAGCTTGTATTACTTCAATCATGTATTTGGAATAAAAAACGGCAACTGCTTTAAAAACAAAAAGCCCAGCTATGAATATGATAAGAAATTTTAGTGTAAACGGGATATTTAATGTATCAAACAAAAGACGTGTAGTTTTTGTGATGATATCATCACTTGTGAGGTATGTTCCGTCCAAGAAAGAAAACAGAGGAATGATGGCGTTGATGCCAACTCCCTCAAGAATGCCGCCCAGAAAACCAAGTGATATCAATCCTAAAATTTCTTTTTTATAGTCAGTAAAAGCCTTGTGAGATAACTCCCAAACTGTTCTAACTCTTTTTACTTTGCCATCTATCACTACCATTTATTTATTTTATTTACCACTTTCTTTTTAATATCCAAATATGTTTTTGTGGCGCCTTTTTCAAGAGCAGGGGAGACTACGCGCAAGATTTCTTTGCCAAGTATGCGATACTGTCCGCCTACCTTGTTGGCGCGTATCAAGCCCTTTTTGAGCAGTCTTTTTATAGTACTCTCGCTGACTCGCAAGAAGCCTCTTGTTTCATTTGTGGTGTATATAGAGTTTGGTTTTATTTCTTTCATATTGCCAAGTATATACTATAACTACCAGAAGTGTCAAAAGGTGTCAAAAGGTGTGTGGCCTTTATTTTGGAGATATATTATATTATAGTGGCGAAATTGAAATGTATAAAATTTTATTAATATGAAATCTAAAAATTTGGTTGTTGGTTTGGGCGAGGTCGGTTTTGCTATTAAAACTATTTTGGGTTGTGATGGCCATGATCCAATGAAAAATATCTTAGCAAATGGGAAATATGAGGTGCTTCATGTTTGTTTTCCGTATTTTGATGGATTTGAAAAAGAAGTAGAAAAATATAAAAAAGAATTTGATGCCGACCTTATCATTATCCATTCCTCTGTGCCTATGGGGGTTTCTTCTAAACTTGGGGCTGTCCATTCTCCGATAAGAGGTGTTCACCCAAATCTTGAAAAAAGTATTAGGACGTTTGTAAAATTTTTTGGTGGTGAAAAGGCAAAAGAGGCATCCAAAATTTTTGAAGAGTTTTGTATAAAAACTTTAGTGACAGAAAAGGCGGAGAATACTGAAGCTATGAAACTTTGGGATACAACCCAGTATGGGGCGATGATTCTGCTCAATAAAGAAATATATGATTTTTGTCAAAAATGGGGCTTAGATTTTGATGTGGTATATACCAAGGCCAATCGGTCATATAATGAGGGATATGGAGAAATGGAGATGCCGTTTGTTTCTAGACCTTATTTGAAATATATGGATGGAAAAATAGGAGGGCATTGTATAATCCCAAATAGCTATTTTTTAGACAGTGAAACTCCTAGGAGGATTATAGAAAATAATGATAAGATTAATGGTGTACAATCTAGAAGAATATTTGAAGCTAGACAATAACAAAAATAAATGGAAAAAACACTTAAAAATATAGTGATCTGGGGGATGTTTGTATTACCATTCCTACCACTTTTAGTTACAAGCTCGCTTTTCTTCCCCTATATTTCTGGAAAGAATTTTGCTTTTAGGATGATAATGGAGCTTGTCTTCTTTGCTTGGCTCTCGCTTGCAGTTATGAAAGAAGAATACAGGCCAAAGTGGAACTGGCTTTTGGGGGTTATTTCTATTTTTACTGCGGTCATACTTTTGGCAGATATATTTAGTATTTACCCATACAAAAGTTTTTGGAGTAATTTTGAAAGAATGGAAGGTTTTGTTACCATTGCACACTTATGGGCGTACTTTGTAGTGGTAACAAGCATGTTTACAAAAGAGCTCTGGAATAAGTTTATAAATACGTGGCTTGTTTCTTCAGCCCTCATTTCTATATATGCGATCTTACAAGTTATGGGTGTTCTTGCTATCCATCAAAGCGGTACTAGGGTTGATGCTACATTCGGCAATGCAACATACTTAGCTGTATTTGCTCTTTTTAATATATTTTTCTGTATCTACCAATATATAAAAAGTGAAGATAAAAATTATAAAATCGGCTACGGCGCGCTTGCTATGGTCTTATTATTCGTTTTATATAATACTGCCACCAGAGGCGCCATACTCGGCTTGATTGGGGGAGTAATACTGACTGCGGTTTTAATTGTTTTAACTGCTAAAGAGAATCCAAAAATAAGACAGACCTCATTTATTGTCCTTGGGGTCGTTTTTGTAGTTTTATCAATTTTCTTGTCTCTCAAAAACACCTCTATAGTGAGGGAAAGTCCTGTCTTGGGCAGATTTGCTTCTATTTCTTTGGAAGAAGCCACAACTAAGTCTAGATTTTTAGTGTGGGGGATGGCAATGCAAGGAGTAAAAGAACGTCCTATACTTGGCTGGGGGCAGGAAAGTTTTAATTATGTTTTCAACAAATATTATGACCCTCAAATGTATGCGCAAGAGCAGTGGTTTGACCGTACCCACAATGTTATATCTGACTGGCTCATTGCCGGGGGGGCACTAGGGCTTCTGTCATATCTATCAATCTTGTTTTTTGCTTTTTTCTATATTTGGAAAGCGGATATTCCCAATACTGAAAAAAGTATACTGACTGGCCTCTTGGCAGGATATTTTGCGCAAAACCTATTCGTCTTTGACCAGATAATTAGTTATCTTCTATTTTTCTCATTGCTTGGCTATATACACTATATGGCACCACATAAAGATGTATGGCAGAGGCGATACGATTCTGGATTTATAGAGAGGATCATAACTCCTAGCGCCGTTGTTTTGTTCATTTTTACTTTTTATTTTGTTAATGTTGGAGGAATTATGCAGGGCAGAACTTTTGTTCGAGCTTTGGATGCTCAGGCTGGCGAGTTTGAAAAAAATCTTGTTCTTTTTAAAAAAGCGCTGGCATATGATGCTTTTGGTACTTCGGAGGTGAGGGAGTATCTAGCCGAAACAACCAATAGCATTAGAAAATCTGGCGCGCCAGATGCGTTAAAGCAGGATTTCTTTACTTTGGCAAACAGCGAGCTTGATAAACAGATATCTGAAACTCCACAAAATGCCCGATATTATGTCTTTAAGGGGTCTTTGCTTACTAATTTTGGTCAATATAAGGAGGCTCTTGCTTATTTTGACAATGCTTTAGGGCTTTCCCCTAAAAAACAGTACATATATTTTTCAATCGGCTCTCTCCATATTCTTCTTAATGATTATATAAAAGCCGAGAAGATTCTTGAGGAAGCATTTCTTTTTGAGCCTAAATCTGATTCTGCGAGAATGGGTTATGCTACAGGACTGATTTATAATGATAAGGTTGATAAAGCTAAGGAAATTTTAGTAGAACGCTTCGGCTATATCCCAGCGGATGAACGTCTCATTAAGGCTTTTTTTGATACAGGTAGATTAGATATGGCTCTTGAAAATACGTTACAAAAAATAAAAGAGTATCCGGGAGATGCACAACACTATGTTTCTCTTGCGGCTGTGTATTCAGGATTGGGGGATTTTAGCAAAGCCATTAAAGCTATAGAAAAAGCCATTGAATTAAATCCGGGATTTAAAGAGCAGGGGGAATATTATATCAGCCAGTTGAGAAAAGGGATAAAGCCTTGATTAGTTCATAAAGTTAAAAGTTCATAAAGTTCATAAAGTAACCAAAAAATCGCCGAAGGGGCGATTTTTTGGTTTGTATCCGGTTGTGACCGGCGGAGCAATCTCCAAAACAAATGTTTTTATGTGAGCGCGACCGCCAGTCGCAACCGGAAGCACGCCCCTATTAGATTATATAGTATTGGATATATTTTGCTAGCTTATCAAAAAATGGCCCTAAATATGGATATAAAAACGCAAATTCCGCCCAAGGGCGGAATCTACGAAAACATCTGCTTTATAAGAGAGTGCTTTCACACTCACACACAGGAAGTATAGCAGATTACTCCTTGAAAGTCAAGCGATTTGTGTCGGTCAAAATATGCTTATATTAGCTAATTATTTTGAAGTTGCCCTAAAATTTTAAAATTTCAAAATGAAAAACAAAGAACAAATTTTGTTTTGCAAAAAAACATTTCACAGAATTTTTTTCATAAATATTTTAAAAATTGTTTTTTGTTTCTTTTTTGTAAAATAAAAGTTATCCACAACATTTTTGTAAAAGTGATTGTAAATAATTGTAATAGTGCGATAATTTAAGTATCTTCGCAGAAAGATTTTGTGAAAAAATAATTTAGAAATAAATTTAAAACATCACGAGGGTCGAGTACTGCGACTTATAAAAATAATTACGCTTCAAATTTTTCTACAATTTTCCACAAGAAAGGTTTAAGCGAAATCATATGGCTAAAAGGAGAAAGGCTACAAAGAAAGCAGCAAAGAAAAAGACAACAAAAAAGAGAAAGTCTGCTAAAAGAAGAAAATAATCTTCCCCTCTTCGTACGAAGCCTGGAAGAAGACTACAAAACCCCCAGTATGGGGGTTTTGTGTTGTTTTTAAAGGGTTTATTCAGGGGCCGAATATGCTATTATTGGTGAATTATGGGTATTTTGAACAAGATATTCGGTGACGAAAATACGAGGGCCATGAAGGAGTATGAGCCCTTAGTAGACAAAATAAATCTACTTGAAAAAGAAACAGAGGCGCTCTCTGATGAGGGTCTTTGCGCAAAAACAGAAAAATTTAAAAAAGATTTAGAGGGTGGCAAGACACTTGATGATATTTTGCCAGAAGCATATGCGGTAGTCAGAGAAGCTTCTAGACGAACACTTGGCCAGAGACACTTTGATGTCCAACTTTTTGGTGGCATAGCAATACATAAAGGTAATATTGCTGAGATGCGCACGGGGGAAGGAAAGACTTTGGTGGCGACGCTCCCCGTATATTTAAATGCGCTTTCTGGAAAAGGAGTGCATGTTGTTACTGTCAATGATTATCTTTCACGCAGAGATGCGGTGTGGATGGGACAGATTTATTCATTTTTGGGTTTGTCTGTCGGCGTTTTGAATAGTCGCACTTCGTATATATATGACTTTGCACATACAGAAGTGGATAAAGAGAGAGATGTGGCTGGTGGCTTTCATGTAGTACACCAGTTTTTGCGACCAGCACATAGAAAGGAGGCATACTCGACTGACATTACATATGGCACAAACAGCGAGTACGGTTTTGACTATTTAAGGGATAATATAGCCCTAAGTACAGAAGATTTGGTCCAGCGAGGGCATCATTACGCGATAGTTGATGAAATAGACTCCATACTTATAGATGAGGCCAGAACCCCACTTATTATATCTGGTGAGTCAGGGGAAGCGGAAGAGATGTATATCAAATTTGCTGGGATTGCCGAAAGTTTGAAGAAAGATGAGGATTTTGAGGTAGATGAAAAGAGGAAAGCGGTGGTTATAAAAGAAAGCGGAATGGATAAGGTGGAAAAAGCGCTTGGGGTAGACAATATATACACCGAGCTTGGAGTTGGCCTCGTTCACCATTTAGAAAACGCAGTTAGGGCCAAATCTATTTTTAATAAAGACAAAGAGTATGTCATAAAAGACGGAGAGGTAATTATTGTTGATGAATTTACGGGGCGACTTCAACCGGGCAGACGCTGGTCTGCCGGACTTCATCAGGCGATTGAGGCCAAAGAAGGAGTAAAAATACAAAGGGAATCCAAGACGGTGGCATCTGTGACGTATCAGAATTATTTTAGAATGTACCAGAAGCTTTCTGGTATGACAGGCACCGCCAAGACATCGGCGGAAGAATTTTTGAAAGTCTATGGTCTTCCAGTTATAGAAATTCCGACAAATGTCGCAATCCAAAGAAAAGATTATGATGACCTTATTTTTCAAAATGAAAGTGGCAAGTTTAAAGCCATTGCGCGTGAAATAAAAGAAAGAAACAAAAAAGGTCAGCCGGTGCTTGTTGGTACTGTTTCCATTGAAAACAACGAACTTCTATCAGAATATCTAAAAAATGAAGGAGTCACACATGAAATTTTAAATGCCAAAAACCATGACAGAGAGGGTGAAATAATTGCTCAATCAGGTCGCAAGGGAGCTGTGACTATCGCTACAAACATGGCGGGTCGCGGAGTTGATATTAAGCTTGGAGGTAACCCAGGGAGTAATGGTGAATATGATGAGGTTAAAAACCTTGGAGGTCTTTATGTTTTGGGTACAGAACGTCATGAAGCTCGTCGTATAGACAATCAGCTTCGAGGTCGCTCCGGTCGTCAGGGTGATCCTGGTGAGACGCAGTTTTTTGTTTCTATGGAGGATGATTTGATGAGGATTTTTGCCACAGATATTGTGAAGTCCATGATGGGTAGGCTAGGTATGGCAGAGGATGAGCCGATACTAAATAAAATGATTACGCGCTCTCTTGAAACGGCTCAACAAAAAATAGAAGGACTAAACTTTGATTCTAGAAAACATGTCTTGCAATATGATGAGGTTTTGAATTATCAAAGAACCACTATATATGAGAGGAGGCGGGGGGTTTTGATTGGAGATAAAAATAAAATAGACGAATATTTGGTGGGTATCGCAGATGGTGATTTTTTGGATAAGGTCCGTGATATAAAAAATAAACTTGGGGAGAATGAATTTTATTCTGTCGCTCGCAGGCTCATTTTGCAATCAATAGACGCTTTCTGGATGGAGCATTTGGAAGGCATGGATTATCTTAAAGGTAGCGTGAACCTACGCGCTTATGGCCAGCGAGACCCGCTTGTTGAATACAAGAGAGAAGGTTTGAGGATGTTTAAGGATATGGAAGAAATGGTATCTTCACAGATTAGAGAGATTTTACCAAACTTGGTGGCGGGCGCTTATGTTGCAGAGGAAGAGAGATTGAAACGAGAACAAAGAGAACTTGGGTTGTCTTCTGGTGGGGGTGAAAATGTTTTACAAAAAAAGGAAGTAAATGTCGATGGGGAAAAGGTGGGACGAAATGATCCATGCCCTTGTGGCAGTGGTAAAAAATATAAGAAGTGTCATGGTGCATAAATAACATTCTAACATTCTGTAGAATGTTAGAATGTTATTTGGGAAATAAAAAATGAAAAAACTTCAAAATAGAATTTATGAATATTCAAAAGCACGTGGGTGGCATCTTGGGTTTAGGCATGATAGAGGGGGACAATGAGTTGTACAGAGAAAGTTCAGGTGTTAATAAGCCGAGATGGTTTGCTTTTTATAAGAGAGAAGAGCTCGAAAATTTAATAGTAAATAATGGATTTGAAATAAAGTACTTTGAAAGTTTTAATCCAAAAACAAAAAATTATTTAAATTTTATTGCTCGCAAAAAATAAACGTCCACGCAAAGTGCGGACGTCTTATACCCCATAGGCCACCCCTATGTACATAGGGGTGGCCTATGGGGGTTATCCACATATTGACTAATTAATTAAACAGGTGTATAATATAGGGCAGAGGAGTTGTAAATAAAAAACACCAAAAAAGAGCCGAGGGCGAAGCCCGAGGCAAAAGAAGGGAGGTTGCGAATGCGTGACCGTCTGAGTTGCTTTACGCCGGATGAAGATCCGGTGGATTTGAAAAATGAATTCCTGCGCGCTGAGGCGCACAGAGAATCTCCGGCTGGACCGAGTGCGGTCCAGCAGAGTTTCGCGCCGTCCTGCCTGCCGGCGCGAAAACCGGAGAGACTTCCGGATGGAACTCCGGAGTCTCTCGGAGAGGCTAAGTTCACCATTCGCTCTGCGGAGCGAATGGTATCGCCAGAGACACCCGCGGCCAAACCGCGGACGTATTCTGGTAACTCGATCCGGGTGCCCGACCCGGAACCGACCTTCGTTCGGCCGATGGAGGATCGTCGGCCTTTCTGTGTGTTCCACGGGCATGGGACACACGACACCGAGGATTGCTTCTTCAACAGGTGAAGCAGTTTTCGCAGAGCGCCCCGAGAGGTCGGGGCGCTTTTTTATTTCTAAATCTCAAATCGTGTTAAAATATAAATAATGAAAATACTTGCAAAAATTATTATTACCACTTTGTCACTTCTCGCTATCGCATATTTGGTGCCGGGGATTAGTGTCGCCACATTTTATACAGCGTTCGTGGTGGCCATTGTTTTTGGAATTTTAAATATATTTGTAAAACCACTTATTGTGTTTTTGACACTACCCATCAACATTTTGACTTTTGGACTTTTTACTCTCATCATAAATGCATTTTTATTTTGGTTGGCTTCAAGTTTTGTGTCGGGGTTTGTGGTCTCTGGGGCGCTACCTGCTTTCATGGGCGCCCTTGTCCTCTCTGTTTTAAAATGGTTTGGTGATAAATTGATTGGATAATCTCTTGCTCTTATTTTCTACCTTTGGTATAAAAATATTGGAGAGCTCTTTCATATGGCCCCTTCCGTGCAGGTGGGGGCAGGGCTACAGGGCAAAGGGTTGTTCGGGGATGGCCAGCGGTCGCCAAGGACCAGCGGTGGTGAAAGCCTACCTTTGGCTGGCTTACGATGGCGTAGGCGCGCCACATCCTCTGAATATGGACATATCCAAAAGTGTCCTAATAATCAGCCACCTCTTCCGGGGTCGTTGGGACAACTCTTCCTAGGTGACGACATGTCCTTAGTCTTGGTTTATGGGAGAGCTTCTCCACCAACTCAACTGCACACAAAATCCCTCCGCCTCTGGCGGAGGTTTTTCTATTCCAAGAAACACAGACAGTCCGTAATTTTTAGTATATAATCAAACTCAAATGTTTATAGATGAATTAGAAATACGTTTACAATCCGGTTCTGGTGGGCGCGGGGTGGTTAGGTGGCTTCACTTAAAGGGGAAGGAGTTTTCTGGTCCAGCAGGTGGCAACGGAGGCAAGGGCGCTGATGTATATGCAAGAGGGGTCAGAGATATTGGCATACTTGCAAAATATAGGCATATGAAAGAGATCATTGCCGAAGATGGTGAAAATGGTAAAAGCAAAAATCAGGAGGGCAAAAATGGTGAAGACTTGTTTGTGGATTTGCCAGTAGGTAGTGTTATAACAAACAAGAAAACTTCAAAAGTGGTAGAGCTTTTGAAAGAGGGGGAGACAAAAATTTTATTAAAGGGGGGCAATGGCGGGCTTGGCAATACTCATTTTAAATCTTCCACAAATGTTAAGCCAATGCATTCAACTCTTGGCAAATCCGGTGAGGTATCCGATTTTTTTGTAGAGCTTCGCCTTATCGTGGATGCCGGTCTTATAGGTCTGCCAAATGCCGGCAAATCATCGCTTCTCAATGCTATTTCAAATGCAAAAGCAAAAGTAGGAGCATATCAATTTACAACTCTTGATCCAAACTTAGGGGAAGCATACGGTTTTATTTTTGCTGATATTCCAGGGCTTATAGAAGGAGCATCATCAGGCAAGGGTTTGGGGCACAAATTTTTGCGTCATGTGGAGAGAACAAAAGCTCTTGTGCATTGTATTTCACTTGAAAACAATGATCCTCTCATGGTTTATGACACTATACGCAAGGAACTAACAGAATATGACAAAAACCTCCTAAAAAAGCCAGAAATAATCGTCTTGACTAAGTCTGATTTGGTGGATAATGAAAAAATCAAGGAAACATTGAGTATATTTAAGAAAATAAACAAAAATACTCCAGTAGTCTCTATTCTAGTGGATAGGTCAGTGAAAAATTTTGTAGATTCTACTATCAAAATATTAAAAACCATATAATATTAAGTTGTATATGAACGCGACATATAAACCAACAATAGGTCTTGAAATACATGCGGAGTTGAAAACTCGCGGAAAGATGTTTTGTGCTTGTAAGAATGATCCAGACGAGAAAAAACCAAATCTGAATATATGTCCGGTTTGTGTGGCATATCCTGGCACCCTGCCTGTCATAAACAAAGAGGCGCTAAAAAGTGTTTTAAAAATCGGCGTAGCGGTAAATGGCATGATTGCTGACTTTACGGAGTTTGATAGGAAAAATTATTTTTATCCGGATATACCAAAAAATTATCAGATAAGTCAGTACAAATTTCCCCTTGTTTCCGGCGGGGAACTTTCAGGTGTTCTAATCACAAGAGTGCATCTAGAGGAGGATACGGCCCGTTCGAGTCATGATAAGGGGGAATTTAGTTTGATTGATTATAATAGGGCAGGGGTGCCACTTATGGAACTTGTGACAGAACCTGTGATACATGACGCAGAGACGGCGGTTAAGTTTGCGAAAGAATTTCAACTTCTTTTGCGTGCGCTTAAAGTCGGGGAAGCAAATATGGAAAAAGGTGAGATGAGGGTGGAGGCTAATATATCAGTAAGCAAGGATAGTAAAAAAATGGGCACAAAGGTTGAAGTTAAAAATCTGAACTCATTTAGGGTTGTTGGCAAAGCTATTGAATATGAGATAAAAAGACAGATTGAGTTGCTAGAAAGTGGTGAGGAGGTGGTGCAGGAAACTCGCGGATTTGATGAAACCAAGCAAGAAACTTTTTCGCAAAGAAAAAAAGAATCATCGCACGATTATAGATATTTCCCAGACCCAGATTTACCGAAGCTTTATATAAACGAGATACCGGCGTTTTCAATAGAAAATCTCCAAAAAGAAATGGGTGAGCTTCCATCTGTAAAAAGAGAGAGATTTATAAATGACTACGGTATAAAAAAAGAAGACGCAGACATGTACGTTTCGGATTTTCTGTTTGGGAAACTTTTTGATAAAGTGGCTGACATTTTAAATGATAAGGAAAAAATAAAAATTGCGTCAAATTATATTTCATCGGACCTCGCTGGATTAGTAAGAGTCTTTGGTGAATATCCAAGGCACATTTTTGAGGATATAGAACCTGCGTCAGAGGCTATTGCCAAGCTCGTAAATATGATTTATAACGATAAAATTTCTTCACGCGCGGCTAAGGATATTTTGGCTGTAATTTTCAAAACTGGTGGCTCTCCGGAGACAATAGCAGATGAACTTGGGCTTATGCAAAAAAGTGACAAAGAGGAGTTAAAAAAGATAGTAAAAAGTATAATAGAGCAAAATAATAAGGCAGTACTTCAATATAAAGGGGGTAGTGAAAATGCTCTGCAGTTTTTAGTTGGCCAGACAATGAAAGAAACACACGGTAGTGCTAATCCGAAAATACTACAAACGCTTATAAAAGAGATGCTCGGGTAGCCGAGATAATCATAGTATTAGCCCGTATTAGCCCAAAAAAGTGGAACTTATCCACTTTTTTTGTTCATCATTTGCTTCTAGTGTTTTATAATTTTAGAGAATGAATAATGGTTTGGACATAAACGGCAAAAGGTATATCTCGTCTCGCCGAGGTGCCGAGATTACCGGGTACACGATGGACTACATTGGGCAACTTTGTCGTTCTGGTAAGTTAGAATCAAAGATGGTGGGTAATGTCAGGTTTGTGTCAGAGAGGTCTCTTTCTCTGTATGTCCGCGAAAGAATGAAGGGTGACACTCCAAAATCTACAGAGCCAAAGGCGGTGGGGGCGCCTACTCCTTCAAATTTGCGCAAGGACCAAAACGCACGAAACAAATTTCTATCTCTAAAAGATACTGGCCCTTTACTGCCAACAATGTCAACAACAAAAGCCCTGGTGACTCTTAGTCTCATCGTAGTTTTTGGCGCGGGTATAGTTTTGAAAGATGAGATGGTAAGTTTTGCAAAAAATATTCCAGAAAAAATTTCTAGCTTTTCATCCACGCTATCTTTTGGAGAGGTTGAATATAATGCAAATATTGGTGAACAAAAATCAGACTCAAAATTTCAAATCAAAAACACCCTTTCAAATATTAGATTGCCAGACTTTTCTTTGCCTAAAATTTCTCTATCTTTGCCAAAAATGCCAAAGGTTTCTTTTGATAGATATTTTAGTTTTGCAAAAAAGATTAGCGATGAGATTGGTGGTGTAGTCGGCAGGGCGTATTTAGAAACATTTGTATCTTTGCGAAATGCCTTTGTCAAAGATTATGGAATGGTAAAAAATATTTCAACGGTTGTCGCCAGTCATGAAAAAAATTTGTTGAATGAATATGTTGCGGTGGCGGAAAGGATAGGTGATATTTCTAGTACGACTTATGATAACATTGTGGTTTTGTCAAAAAATGGTTTTGAGATGCCAAATTTCAATATACCAGATGTGGACATTGCTTATGATTTTATTTTTGATACAAAAAGCATAAAAAGTATTTATTCTAATACTGAAGAAAAAGTTATTAGTCTATCAGAAACCTTATCTTTACAATATCTTTCTTCTATTAACAAGCTTGGTCGTCAGGCGGTAGCTAGGTATAGTAATTTTGACATTAGCTTACCCGAGATATCCATTCAGAATATAAAAATACCAAAGTTTTCTATAAACTTGCCAGATTTTAGAGTGTCAGATATATCAATATCAAAATTGTCCATACCAAAAATATCTCTCAATATTCCTGATTTCTCTATACCAAAAGTTTCTTTAAATTTTCCTAATATATCTAAGATATCCTCGGATAACCTATTTACGCCGAAGGGGCGGTTTGGAGAGCTGTCAACAAACCTAATTTCGTCATTTGAAACTTCTTCAAAAGATACTAATTTGTGGTTAAAAGATATGACAACATCTGCTGTTGTCGGTTTTAATAAAATGGGGGAACTGCCAAGTAAAACTTTAGATAAGTATCTCACAATAGGTAAATGGGGCTATGAGAATTCTGAGTTTGCTATGGAGTATCTCTATAACCTTCCCCCTTCGCTTCTTATTAAGGGTGGATTTGTTGCAGAAGATGTAGCGAAGAATACCAAAGACGGACTTGCTTATGTATATGAAAATGCAAGAGAAATGGGTGTCGCCGGGGTTGTCTTTGGGACAAATATGGCTGTAAATTTCAATGATTTCTCTTATGACTTTTACCACTCGGTCAATGATTTCTTCAATGTTAAAAAGAGAATACAAGGGTGGTTTGCAGAGCTTGATGAGAAAACAGTTGGTGAAGTAGTAAAAAATGGTGGTGTCGGCGAAAAGGCCGTTATTATAGAGGGCCCCAAAACTGTTATAGAAAATGTAGTGGAGAGGGTGGTCTCCACATCCGGCCTATCTTCGGCCATGCTTGAAGAGAGATTAAATGCATTAAATAATGAGCTTAAAGCAGAAATTTATAGAGTGGCTTCAAATGCCAACACTTCTATAACAAATGTATACCATGCCACATCTCTGACAAACAAAATAGATAGTTTGGATAGTGTAGATATTTCTAGCTCAACATATACGGGGGGGACTATCACAAACTCTACTATAAGCGGTGGGAGTATAAGCGGGGCCTCATTCTCTGGGACTTCCGGCACTTTTTATGCGGGACTCTCTACAGGAGGACAACTTACTATCACTGGCACAGCTACTTCTACAGCAAGTGGGGATTTTGCTTTTGATACAAACACTCTATATATAGACTCTATTAATAATAGAGTTGGTATAGGGACAACAAGCCCTGCTTACAAACTTGATGTGAATGGAATAGTAAATGCTACAAGTTATTATGAAAATGGCTCACCCCTTGTTGCATCACAATGGACGACACTTGGTGGAAAAATTTATTTTAATACCGGTAACGTCGGCATTGGCACCACCTCCCCATACGCCAAGCTTTCTGTTGTTGGTCCTGTGGTAGCAAAATATTTTACTGCTACTACAACTGCGACATCGACATTTCCCACACTTTCTGTGACAGGGCGTCTATATGGAGCAAACGGAAATGCTGGGGTCAATGGGTATCTTCTCCAATCAACAGGCACGGGCGCAAACTGGGTGGCCACATCTACACTTGGTATTGTCTCAACTTTTCTTGGTTTGTCTGACACAAATCAAACGTCATTTACCGCAAACAGAATTATTCATACAAACTCCAGTGGCACAGGCCTTACTGATACAGCTGGTTTTATATTTACTGGTACCAAACTCGGCATAGGCACTACAACTCCATACGCTCCACTTTCTGTTGGAGGACCCCTTGGTGTTGTTGCAGACAGATTTCACGCGACAAGCACATCGGCGACATCTACATTCAGCGGAGGACTGACGACTGGTTCAACAGGGTTGAATGTTTATAAGACTGGGAAAGTTGGTATCGGCATTGCCCCTACAAGCGTATATCCAACATTTCAGGTTAAACTTGCCTCAAATAAAAATATTGGCTTTGATTTGACTGGCGATTCTGTAAACTCCGTTGCTATAAGCGGTGTTAATGATGTCTACTCTGCAAACATTCCATTGGAATTAAGAGGATCTTTAGTTTCAATAGGTGCGGCTACGGAACTTAGACTAAACAGTAGTGCATTTTTGGGTTTCTCTGCCTCTAACTTAACGGCATCAGATGTTAGCATATCAAGATTGAGTGCTGGGAAGTTTGGTTTTGGCACAGGGAGCAATGGAAGTGTTGCTGGCACTATTATTGCTAACAAACTCGGCATAGGCACTACAACTCCATATGCACCTCTTTCAGTTCTTGGTCAAACAGTTTCTTCATATTTCACAGCTACAACAACCGCCACATCGACATTTCCCACACTTTCTGTTACC
>CAYHGJ010000001.1:22133-37721 GCA_964356235.1 uncultured Candidatus Saccharibacteria bacterium
GACTTGCTACATCCACCGTCTTTCTATCAACGGCAAGCAGAGTAGGTATCGGCACGACGACACCTCGCTGGAAATTGCAAGTGTCCGCGACAAAACCATCATTTACTCTCTCAGATTCTTCAGCCGGAGCAAATCTTAAACACTGGTTATTATCAAGTATGGGCGGAAAACTTTTCATAGGCACATCAACTGATGCTTTTGCCACATCCACTATGCCAGCACTTACTTTCCTCAATAACGGCAAAGTTGGTATTGGTACAACCAGTCCTTCATATAAGCTAGATGTTGCTGGAAACGCGCGACTTGGTTCTGGAACAGAAGCCATGAGGATATCAACAGCTGGATATTTGGGTATCGGTACCACAACTCCGGCATATTTACTTGATGTTTATCGAGGAAGTGATGGTAATGTCGCCGCTTTCACAGACTCAAACGGAGTGTGCACCATAAATCCGACAGCCACAGCCCTTTCTTGTTCTTCTGATGAAAGATTAAAAAGAGACATCCTTTCTCTAACAAGCAAGGACTCACTTGAAAAAATACTTGCCCTAAACCCAGTCTCTTTTAAGTGGACCAATCAAAAAGATGACGTTGATAGGTTTGGACTTATTGCCCAAGAAGTGGAGCTTGTTTTCCCAACGCTTGTCTCCACATCCTCAAATGGATACAAAGCGGTCTCTTATAGTAACTTCATTCCGTTTATAATAGATTCTATAAAAGAATTAAATAAAAAAATAGAAGCTCTATCTGACGGGACTCTCGCTAGTGTTTCTGGCGCATATAACGCAGTTAAAGAGATAGTGGTGGAGAGGTTGACAATTGGTAGCAAGGAAAAACCAACGGGCATTACACTCTTTGATGAAGTGACAGGCGAGCCGTATTGTCTGAAAGTTAGAAATGGAACGACGGTCACAGAGCTCGGAGAGTGCCCCCTAGTTTCTAGTAGTGGTGAGTCCTCACTTGGTATTGAGATATTAGGAGATAATCCTGCCAATATAAATGTAGGGGAAACATTTATAGACCCTGGGGCAACTGCCAAAGACCAAAATGGAAATGAATTTACAATAAAAACATATCTTGACGGGGTAGAGATGTCTCCTATATCAATAGATACAAGCAAAGACGGCTCTTATACTATTAAATACGAAGCAGTAGATGGCGATGGCAACACGGCAAGTGCCGAGAGGGTAGTGGTAGTTTCTGGTGGTGTGGAGCAAAATACAGCTACTACAACCCCAGACTTACAAATAACAAGCGATACATCTACGACCACTTCGCAGTAAGGGGAGCTTTATGGGGGGTGTTATAATAATAAGTATAAAAAGTAATTAAAAAATAATGATGAAAGTAGCAATAAATGGGTTTGGCAGGATAGGCAGAGCGTTTCTTAGGGCATCTATTGGAGAAAAAGGTATAGATATCGTGGCCATAAACGACCTTGGAGATTTAGAAAATCTAGCTTATCTTTTGAAATATGATAGTGCTTACGGAGTATCTGATTTGAAGATTGAAGTCAAAAAGGAAGATAGTGAGGTTGTGATAAATGACAATGTTATTAAATTTTTCCAAGAAAAAGAGCCACAAAACCTGCCTTGGGGCAAGCTTGATGTTGATGTGGTGGTGGAGTGTACGGGAATGTTTGCAAGCTATGAGAAATCGCAGACACACCTTGATGCCGGAGCAAAAAGGGTGGTCATAAGCGCGCCGGTGAAAGACACATCAGATATTGGAGAGACAATACTTCTTGGCATAAATGATGAAAAACTCAAAAAATGCAAGATAAGCTCAAATGCTTCTTGCACAACAAATGCGGGGAGTCCAATACTTGCTATATTGTCCGATAAACTTGGTGTAGAAAAAGCTATTCTCAACACTGTACACGGATATACTTCAAGTCAAAAACTGGTTGATTCACCAGATAAAAAAGATTGGAGGAGAGGCAGGGCAGGGGCAGTCAATATTGTTCCTTCCTCCACAGGCGCGGCTATCGCCACCACCAAAGCCATAGAAAGTCTCTCGGGCAAGTTTGATGGTATAGCCATAAGAGTGCCAGTGCTCACAGGTTCGCTTGTGGATATCACCTTTTTATCTTCAAGAAATACAAGTAGAGATGAGGTCAATGAAATATTAGAAGAAGCAAGCAGAGACAAAAAATGGGAAGACATATTTACAACCACAAGAGAAGCGCTTGTTTCAAACGATATAGTCGGCACAAAATATGCCTCTATCGCGGATTTGTCTTTGACTCGCGTGGTTGATAACAATCTGGTAAAAGTGCTTGCATGGTATGACAACGAGTCCGGATATGCCAACCTTTTATTGAAACATGTTTTAGAAATAAAAAAGTATCTCTAATTTTATAGACAAATGATTTATCTAGCATCAGACCACGCGGGGTTTGAACTAAAAAATAAAATATTAACTCACTTAAAAAATAGCGTTTTTGATGTTGAAGATTTGGGGTCGTATGAATATGATGAAAATGACGATTATCCCGATTTTATAAAACCGCTTGCAAAAAGAGTGGCAAAAGAAAAAGATTCACTTGGCATAATATTTGGCAAGTCTGGAGGGGGTGAGGCTATAATGGCCAATCGTTTCAAGGGGGTGCGCGCTATTGTTTATTATGGTAAAGAGCTTGAAATCGTGCGACTTGGCAGAGAACATAATAATGCCAATGTTTTATCCCTTGGCGCTTATTTTATGAACGAGGAAGAAGCTATTTTTGCCATAGATTTATGGCTTAGCTCTACTTTTTCGAATGATGATAAACACTTGCGTCGTGTAAAGAAGCTTGACGAATAGGATATTAAAATGCAATCAAACTTAACACAAAAAAACTACTTTTTAGCCGTATCTTTGATTTTAGTGTTTTTTGTTTTTAGTATTTATTTTTTAAACAGAGAGCCTGCGGAAGTGGGGCAAGTAATTGGCTCGGAGACTTTTTTAAACGATAAGGGCGAGATTGTTGTCAAATATGCATTTGTCAGTGGCAGTATGGATATTGCTGTATCGGATAATGTAGTAGAGAGTGCCAAAGAAAAGGAAATAGAAGTAATTGCCGAAGATTTGGAAGCCCGTACCAGTTCTTCCCGCACTTTTGTTACCAATGACCCAAATATTAAAATCTCGGAATTTCTATCTGGTCCCAACTACTACGAAGACGACCTCGGTTACTGGTGGCAAGCCGAATACGCTTACACTACCCCGGAACAATTCGCGCTTCTACCAAAGTCTCCGGAATATGCCCGCCTGACCGACACTTCCCATTTCGCTTTCATCAAAAAAGCTTTCGCGACTACTTCCACTTTTTATCCCGACCCTGACCCAGAAACAAGCAGCGTGGATGGAGATATACAAAGGTCTGTTGTGGCGGGTGGAACTTGGGCAGACATTAGAGATGGGGCGGGCACATCAGCTGCCGCGGGGAGTGGGACAATGGCGACTAGGGTAGATACAGATGCTGACGCAAATGAATACGACATAATAGAAAGAATGTTTATCTTGTTTAATACTCCGGCTATTCCCGATACCGACACCATCTCTTCTGCCACCCTGTCTATTTTTGGTAATACAAAGACCGATAGTTTTGGCGGGGGGGTGGATATAGTTTCTTCCTCGCCTGCTTCTAATACCGCCCTAGCGGCAACCGATTATAATAGCATAGGAAGTGTTGCCCTAGCGACAAGAAAGACCATAGCTTCTATTAGCAACACCGCATACAACGATTTTGCCCTTAATGCTTCTGGTTTGGCTAATATCAGCAAAACAGATGTATCAAAATTTGGAGCAAGAATAAGTTGGGATTTTGACAATACGCCCCCAACTTGGTCGGCAGATGTTCAAGATAGATTTGTGGGGTTATCGGCTGAGAACCCAGGCACGACTTCCGACCCCAAGTTGGTGGTGGTGCATAGCACTCCCCCACCGTCCACCGGTTCTGTATGGAATCGTGAGGTTATCTTTAACCGTGAGGTCATTTTCCAATAGAATTATGTTTTTTGGAGGTTCGACCTCCAAGTGACTTTTACAATATTCATAATATATGAGAAAAGTACCTTTATCTGATAATGAAATTTATCACATCTATAACAGGGGAGTCGATAAGAGGAGAATATTTATCGACAAAAAGGACTACAGTAGGTTTATTGAGTGTATGAAAGAATTTAATCGTCTGAATCCTATTGGAAGCATTTACGAAAATAAATTTAAACACAAACTTGGAGGTCGAACCTCCAAGTCAAACGTAACTCGAAGTCACGTGAAATCAATCGTGTCAGGTAAGGAGGATAAAATAGCAGAAATTATCGCATATTGTTTGAATCCAAATCATTATCATTTTATTGTTCGCCAGATATCGGAGTCGGGTATAAGCAAATTTATGCAGCGTCTGGGCACTGGCTACACGATGTATTTCAATGAAAAATACTCAAGATCAGGAGCTCTTTTCCAAGGTAAATTTAAATCCTCACATATCAATAGTAATGAGAAATTACTAAGCATGAGTGCCTACGTAAATTTAAATTATATTGTCCACGGACTTGGAGGTTCGACCTCCAAGTCAAGCATGGAGGGTTTCTTAAGTGGGGGAGATATATTAGTGGATAATAGTATTATTTTAAAACAGTTTAAAAATTTCAAAGAATACCAAAACTTCGCTCTGGATGAGGTGAGAAGAATCCGTGAAGAGAGAAAGAAGGACGAGGATCTAGAGACATTATTAATAGAAAAATGAGCACTACCTAACTGCGGGGTCCATTGGAGATTAACTTGGAGGTCGAACCTCCAAGTGGGGAGGAAGTTAAAAAAGTTAAAGGCCTAAAAAATATAAAAAATATGAAAAGTGATGTCGAAATAATTCCAGCAATAATACCAAAAAGTCTTAAAGATCTTGAGGCAAATTTGGAGCGCACGAAGAGTTTGGTAAAGAAAGTGCAGATTGATATTCTTGATGGCAGGTATGATGATAATATTTCCTGGCCTTATGAAAATAAGTTTGTGGATTTTGATGATTTTGAAGAGCAGAAAAAGGGTTTGTCATTCTGGCAGGATTTTGATTTTGAGTTTGACCTTATGATAAAAAATCCGGAAATGGAAGCGGACAAATTTTTAAATGCAGGAGTGGATACTTTGATATATCACTTTGAATCGACAGAAGCTCTTGGTGATTGCATAGAAAAAACTCGCCTTTTTGGAGTGAAAGTGGGCCTAGCGTTGAAACCGAGCACACCTCTTGAAAAAATATTTCCATATTTGGGAAAGGTGGATTTTGTGCAGTTTATGGGTAATGATAATGTCGGCGAACATAATGTAGTGCTTGATGAGAGAGTTTATGAAAAAATAAAAGACTTACACTCTAATTATCCAGAGTGTATAATTGGGGTTGATATAGGTGTAAATTTTGATACTGCGCCGAAGTTAATAAAAGCGGGCGCGACGAGACTTGTTTCTGGCTCTGCGATTTTTGAAAGTCCTAATATAAAACTGGCAATAAAAAGATTAAAAGGCGATGCCTAATATACATGATGATAAAATAAAACTTTTAGAGGAGAAGGCCAATGATGTCAGAAAAAGCATTATTGAGATGCTCGTGGTGGCTGGCTCCGGGCATACTGCAGGACCGCTTGGCATGGCTGATATATTTACTGCCTTTTATTTTCATATATTAAATCATGACCCCAAAAATCCGCTTTGGGATGAGAGGGATAGGCTTATACTTTCAAACGGGCACATTACACCTGTGCGTTATTCCGCTATGGCTCACGCGGGGTATTTCCCCGTGAAAGAACTTCTAACACTTAGAAAATTTGGCTCACGACTGCAAGGACATCCGGAGATGGGGAAACTTGATGGACTGGAAACCACATCTGGGCCACTTGGCTCTGGGCTTTCAGAAGCTTGTGGTATTGCCTATGGAGCTCGTATGGATGGCAAGAAATTTCGCACATATTGCCTTATGAGTGATGGAGAAATGGATACGGGTAATATTTGGGAGGGTGCTATGTTTGCCGGTAAAAATAAACTTTCAAACCTGACGGCGCTTATTGACAGAAACAATATTCAGATAAATGGTATGACAGAAAATGTGATGCCACTTGAACCGCTTGCTGATAAGTGGCGAGCTTTCAATTGGAATGTCATTGAAATAGACGGGCATAATATGGAAGAAATTGTGGATGCTACTGAGGAGGCCAAAGCAGTCTACGAAAAACCGACAATCATTATTGCTCACACTATTCCAGGTAAAGGTGTAAAAGAGATTGAATTTGATTATAAATGGCACGGCATCCCGCCAAATAAAGAAGACGCAAAAAAGTTTTTGAATGAGCTACGGACGCTTGGGGGGAAAATAAAAAGTGAACACGAGTAAGATAGTAGTTAAAAGTTTGTAAAGTTTGTAAAGTTCGTAAAGTTTAAAAAGTAAAAAATGATAAATCCAGAGGCAAAAATAAATAGGAATATATTTAAAGATGGGGTAGAGCAAGTGCCCAATCGTGACGGTTTTGGCAAAGCTCTTCTTGAACTTGGGGAAAAAGATAAAAATGTGGTGGTGCTTTGTGCAGACTTGGCAGAATCTACTCGTGTGCAGTGGTTTCGGGAGAAATTTCCAGATAGATATATTGAGATGGGTGTAGCAGAACAAAACTTGGCAAGTGTGGCATCCGGTCTTGCAAACTATGGCAAGATTCCTTTTATTGCTTCATATGCTATGTTTTCTCCCGGCAGAAATTGGGAGCAGATAAGAACAACCATAGCGCTCCCAAACTTGCCTGTAAAAATAGTAGGGGCTCATGCTGGGGTTTCTGTTGGGCCTGATGGGGCAACACACCAAGCTCTTGAAGATCTTGCTATTATGAGGGTGTTGCCCAATATGACAGTTGTTGTGCCTGCTGATAGTGAAGAAGCCAGAAAAGCGACCCTAGCCATATATAGTGTTAAGGGGCCCTCTTATATAAGATTGGCTAGGGAAAAGACACCGGTTATCACCACAGAGAACAGCCCGTTTGTTATTGGTTTTGCTAATACGCTTATGGACAGAGAGGAGATAGATGTGGCTATTATTGCTTGCGGGCCACTCGTTTACGAGGCGCTTGTTGCCGGAGAAGAACTTTCAACAGAGGGAATAAATGTGGCAGTTATAAACAATCACACTATAAAGCCGATAGATAGAAAGAATATTATTTTTTACGCTAAAAAAGCGGGGGCTGTGGTTGTAGTGGAAGAACACCAAAGCGCTGGCGGGCTTGGCGGGGCGGTGGCAGAAGTACTCTCTGAGGAATATCCTGTACCGATAGAGTTTGTTGGTGTGAAAAATCGTTTTGGGCAATCGGGCGCCCCAGATGAACTTCTCAAAGAATATAAACTTAAATCCAAAAATATAGAGGATGCCGTACGTAAAGTGTTAAAGAGGAAATAAAATACCAGTAGTCTACTGGTATTTTTATATTTTACTTACTTTGTAATGTTCCGGTCTCTCTTTTAAATACTTTTCAATTTTTTCTTGTGTGAGTAGTCCTTCACGCGCTCCTATGTATTGCACTACTGACATTGAGTTTATAGGTCCCCAAAGCAAAGCAATAGAGAGTGGAAGCCCCAAGACAAGAGCGGAGACTATGGCAGAAGCAAATGAATCTCCAGCACCTGTGCGGTCTATTGGTGGAGCGGGGTCGGGGTACATCGGGGTAAAGAAAAATTCATTGCCGTCATAGGCGTAAGCACCGGCTGGGCCGTCTGTTAGTACCACTATTTTTGGTCCATATGCATGTATAAGCTCTACTAGCTTTTTAGCTTTTTCATTTCTTCCTCCCAAATCTTCACTAAAACCTGTGATTTTTTCTGCTTCTTCAATATTGCAAAAGAAAATTTCTGATAGGGAATATATTTCTTTAATCTTTTCTACTCCAAGATTTATCTGAAATGTTCCTGGTTGGAAGGCAAGCTTGACAGTTGGGTTTAATCGTAAATATTTTGCTATTCTTTGGTGTAAATCAAGTGTGTTTTCTCCAAAAGAAGATAGATAGACCCATTTGACGGGAGGTAATTTGGGTAAAATATAATTATAGTTTTCGTGCTTAATGAGTATTGTTCTTTCAGCACCAAATAATAATACAAAATGATAGTTAGATTTTTTGTCTATTTGCATCTCCATAAAGTCAGTGAAGACTCCTTCTTTTTTTAGTGTTGTGATATCTTCTTTGCCAATAGCATCATCTCCAACCCAGCTTACAAGACCAGATTTTAGGCCAAGGCGCGAGGCACTAACAGAGGCATTGGAGGCATTACCCACCGCGCTTATTATGACGGAATCTTCAAAAGGCACTTTTTCTCCAAAGGGCATAGATATTTTGCAGTTAGTATGGTCTACCTCACAAGTGACCTCTGCATTTTTCAATTTTATGAAGTTGTCTGTGGTGATGTCACCAATAGCCAAAAAATCTAGTGCGTCGTCCATATCAGTATTTTATCAATAGTTTATTCTTTATGAAAGCATGTTAAAATGTTGATATGACTAAAAAACTTATTGAATATATAAAAGAAGCTGAACAATCCGGAGTTGCGATTGGCCATTTTAATATTTCCAACTCTGAGATATTATCTGGCATATTGGCAGGCGCGAGGAAGCTCAATCTTCCTGTGGTTATTGGCTTATCAGAAGGAGAAAGAGATTTTTTGGGTATGAAGCAGGCAGTAGCGCTAGTTAGAAGTTATAAAGACGAGTTTGATTATCCCGTTTTTATAAATGCAGACCACACATATAGTATTGAAAAGGCAAAAGAGGCGATAGATGCTGGTGTGGACTCTATTGTGGTGGATGGTTCAAAGCTTACACTTGATGAAAATATAAAACTTACGAAGGAATGCGTACAATATGCAAGGAATAAAAATCCAGAGATTTTGGTTGAGGCGGAGATTGGTTATATAGGTGGCTCTTCAAAAATATTGGATGACATACCTCTTGATGTGTCACTTGAAGACGATGATTTGCCTACACCAAGTGATGCCAAAAGACTGGTGGAAGAAAGTGGGGCCGATATGCTTGCTCCTGCTGTTGGCAATGTGCATGGAATGCTACGTGTGGAACATGACCCCAAACTTAATATTGGCTTAATAAAAAAGATGAGAGACATTGTTGGTGTTCCACTTATTTTGCATGGTGGCTCAGGCAATACGGATGAAGATTTTAAAAAAGCTATAAAGGCGGGCATATCAATGGTGCATATAAATACAGAGATACGGGTTGCTTTTAAGGATGGTTTAAAGATGTCTCTGCAAGAATATCCAGAGGAAGTGGCTCCATATAAGCTCATGAAAGAGGCCGTAAAGATGGTGGAGAAAAAGGTTGTAGAAAAGATGTCTTTATTCAATAATCTCTAATATTTCCATTACTTTGTTGCTATTGTTAGGATTTTGTATATAATGATTGACCTATGATATTGGAAGCAAAAGAGAGGACAAATGATCCATATAAGACAAGACAAGAGGGACTTATCCCCGCTGTTTTTTATGGACCAAAGGAAAAATCTACTCCCATAGCTATATCTATGTCGGCTTTTAAAAAGCTTTGGCATGGAAGTGGTGAGTCATCCATCGTTACCTTAAAGGTGGGAGGCAAAGAGCTTGAAGCTCTTATACATGATGTTGATAAAAATCCAGTGACTGGGGAGCCGATACATGCAGATTTTTATATAATAGAAAAAGGAAAGAAGGTTAGCGTTAATGTTCCTCTTGAATATGTCGGCGTTTCTCCTGCGGTCAAAGATCTTGGTGGCATCTTGGTTAAAGTGCTATACGAGATAGAAATAGAGGCCTTGCCAAAGGACTTGCCACACAATATTGAGATAGACATCTCTACACTTACCGATTTTGACAAACAGATACTTCTAAAAGATATCAAAATGCCAGAAGGGGTCACATTTTTGGGGAATGAAGAAGAAGTGGTGGCTATGGCCCGCGAAGCAAAAGAAGAAGTTATTGAAGAAGTGGTAGCCCCTGATCTTTCAACTATCGAAGTAGAAAAGAAGGGCAAGGAGGCAAGTCCGGAGGAAGGGGGTGAGGTGGTAGCAGAAGAGAAATAACTAATTTTAAATAGAGCTATAATCTTGTTATAATACAAAGAGCGTTATAAGACGCTCTTTGTTCTTTATATGTATTTTGTATCGCAAATTTACCAGACGAGCAGATATGACTCTTTTCTAAAACAAAATGACGATTAAATCTAAAATAGGTCTATCCAAAAATCTATCAATAAGTTTAAAGGCAATATTTTTTGTTAGTTTTTTGGTGGTCATTGTATTGGGCGTTTATGCTCCAAGATTGCAAGAGAAAGTGCGTGCTGAGACTATGGAGCAGAAAGAAGCCAGACTGCGCGCGGAGTTGCAACAGGTGGAAAAAGAGATCGCAGAACAGCAGAAAATTTTATCCAATAAACAAAGAGAGTCCGTATCCATAGAGCGAGACATTGCTATTCTAAATGCTCAAATAAGTGAAGCTAAGCTCCAAATAAAGGCTCGCAACATAACCATTGAGAGACTTTCAAAAGACATAAATATAAAATCGGCGACCATCGGGACTCTTAGTCAGAAGATAGAGGATGGCAAGGGTTCGCTTTCGCAACTCCTTAGAAAGACAAATGAAATAGATAACATATCAATGGTCTCTGTTGTGCTTGATGATAGGGAAGTATCAGAGATTTTTAGAGACTTGGACGCTTTTGATACTGTAAAAAAATCATTGCACCTCTTGATGTCTGAGGTGGCAGAAGCTCGTGATTTGACAGAAGCCGAAAAACAGACTCTCAGTCAAAAGAGGACACTAGAAGATAATGCAAGGAGAGAAATAGAGCTTCAAAAGAAAAAGATAGAACAAAAAGAAGCCGAAAAACAGCGTCTATTGTCATTGAGCAAAAGTGAAGAAAGAAATTATGAAAATGTTATAAAAGAAAGAGAGAAAAAGGCGGCGGTTATAAGAAGTGCTCTTTTTGCCTTGCGAGACACATCGGCTATCCCCTTTGGCACAGCTCTCCAATATGCAAATGAAGCCTACAAAAAAACGGGAGTCAGGCCGGCATTTTTGCTTGCCATTTTGACTCAGGAGACCAATCTTGGAGAAAATGTCGGCTCATGCTATTTGACGAACGCGGTTACAGGAGAGGGTAAAAGAATAAGCACCGGGGCAGTGATGGCAAAGACGATGAGCCCGACAAGGGATGTCTCGCCCTTTTTGGAGATTATGAAAGATTTGGGCAGAGATCCATTTACGACGAGAGTCTCTTGTCCGTGGCAGGTGGGTTGGGGTGGGGCTATGGGGCCGTCTCAATTTATTCCATCCACATGGACTTTATATGTGTCAAGAATAAAAGCTTTGGTGTCCGGTACTCCTGACCCATGGAATCCAGCGCACGCATTTGTGGCATCCTCACTTTTTTTGAAGGATTTGGGAGCTGACGAAGGCGTATACGCATCAGAGCGCGAAGCTGCACTGCGGTATTATGCAGGAGGTAACTGGAACCACCCAAGGAACGCATTTTATGGAAATGAGGTTATGGCCAAGGCATCTGATATTCAAACCAACATGATAGACCCACTTCAGAATTTTTAGGTTTACTATGGGTACAAGGTTGAGTTAGATGTGGTCTTGACAATATAAATAGTCGTGCTAGTTTAACTATCAGAAGGAGGACAAAAATGTCCGATTTACGACCGGCACACGAGGTATTGCTTTCACGGCTCGGGGAGCATGCTGATGAAATTCTCAAACTTCAAGAGCTGATTAATGCGGGTGGAGGTAGGCCCGGAAGGTTTCTAGAAACTGTCTCACAGCTCAGGAGTTACCAGGTTCAAACCATTGGAGCATTCTGTGAAGATCTTGATGTTCTCGTGAGTATTGTGATCCCATGCGAAGAGCTCGAAATGGTAGTCACTGGTTTGTTGGCTGTTGATTCTCTTGGATATCGTCATGCAAAAGTATGGTCACTAATCGAGACTTTGCGCGCGAGAATTGAAGTAGTGTAATTTGAAGCCCCGGCTTGCCGGGGCTTATGTGTTTGCGTTTTTTGTTTTTTTTGTTACAATCATCAAGATGAAAAAAGACATACATCCAGAATACAAAGAGACCAAAGTAACCTGCGCTTGCGGGCATACTTTTAAGGTTGGAGGAACTATGGCAAATATAGAGGTGGAAATATGTAGCGCTTGTCACCCGTTTTTTACAGGAGAGGAAAAGGTGCTAGACACAGCAGGGAGGGTGGAGAAATTTAAAGCAAGACAGGCCAAGCAGACCAAAGCAAAAAAAGGTAAATAACGATTTTAAAACAAAGGCCCGTTTTGAAAACGGGCCTTTGTTGTGCATAATTAACATATATGAAGTTTGATATAGAAAAATTGAAAGCAAACCCAAAGACAGCTTATTTGGCTTTTTCTTATGAAAAGCTTTACAGGGAAAGGGAAGAGGTTTTGGCGATGCAAGAAGACCCAGGGATGGCTGACATAGCAAAAGAAGAAGAAATCAAAATCTCTGCCGAAATATTGAATATAGAGAAAGAGATTAAAATCATTATTGAAAAGGACGAAAAAGATGACGGAGAATTTCCAAATGAGACGGTTATGGAAGTACGAGCGGGAGCTGGTGGAGATGAGGCCTCGCTTTTTGCCGAGGAGCTTACCGAAATGTATTCCAAGTATGCTCTAAGCAAGGGGTGGAGTTTTAATAAAATGTATGAATCAAGAAGCGCTTCTGGTGGGTATAAAGAAGCTTCTTTTGAAATAAAAGGAGAAGATTGTTATAAACTTCTTCGCTACGAAACCGGAGTTCACAGAATACAGAGAGTGCCAGCTACAGAAAAATCTGGTAGAGTGCATACTTCTACTGCATCTATCGCAATACTGCCTATCAGGAAAAAAAGTAAGTTTGAAATAAACCCCACAGATTTAGAAATGGAATTTTCTCGCTCGGGTGGGGCAGGTGGACAAAATGTCAACAAAGTAGAAACCGCGGTGCGCCTTATACACAAACCGACTGGGCTTGACGCTCGCTCAACTGCTGAGAGGAGCCAACTTAAAAATAGGGAAAGGGCTATGAGTTTGCTTCTAGCAAAACTTGAACAAAAACAGGAAGAGGAAGATAACAAAAAACATTCAGCCGAGAGGAAAAATCAGATAGGCACTGCAGATAGGTCTGAGAAAATAAGGACATACAATATTCTTCAAGATAGGATAACGGACCATAGGGTTAAAGAGTCTTGGCATAATCTACCCAAGATTTTAGCTGGCAACTTAGACCCAATATTTGAGGCACTACTTTCGGCAGATGGGGAGGCAAAAAATAAGTAAAATATTGAGCAATCTAGTGGTTGCATTAGGAGTCCAATTCTGGTAGAATCTCTCTCGTGCCAGAGCCGTGAAATATAGGCCTTTCTGGCATTTTTAAAATAACAGATACCACCAAATGGATACTATTCAAAAAGAAATAAACGACCCAAAGGTAGAGGCGATGTTTTCTGTGGGCGCCCAATATGGCTACTCAAAAAGGAAAAGGCACCCTTCGGTGAAGGACCTCATTTTTGGTATCAAAAATAGAGTAGAAATATGGAATCTAGAAAAGACAATAGACTATTTAGAAAAAGCAGTGGCTTATGCTAAGTCTTTAGGCAAGGAAGGGAAGCAGATCCTTTTTGTTGGGGGTAAAAGTGAAGCCAAAAATGCTATCAAAGAGATGGCAGTGGCAATCGGTCAGCCATATGTAGCCGGAAGATGGATAGGTGGCACTTTGACAAATTATGCAGAAATCAGAAGCAGGGTTAATAAATACGAGAAACTTTTGGAAGATAAAGAAAAAGGGGAGTTCTTGAAATACACAAAGAAAGAGAGAATGCTCATAGATAAGGATATTGAAAAATTAGAACGCAATTTCAAAGGACTTGTCGCTATGAAGGGTATGCCAAGCGCGATCTTCATAATAGATCCAAAGGCAGAACATATTGCTCTTTCTGAAAGCAAAAAAGCAAAAATCAAGTCAATTGCACTTCTAAATACTGATTGTGATATTAGATCAGTCGATTATCCTATTCCGGGCAATGATTCTTCAATGGCAAGTATTAAATTTTTCATTGAAAAAATTGCCGGCGCATATGAAGAAGGTGTTAAAGATAAAGCATCAAGTATACCAGAGTAGACGGTGCTAGTTTGTTGATTCTTTGGTAATTTAAAATAGACATATGGAAATAACAACTAAAGAGATAAAAGAATTGAGAGACGCTACCGGTATATCCGTGATGCAGTGCAAGAAGGCGCTAGAAGAGGTCGGTGGAGATCTGGAAAAAGCTCTTATTATCTTGCGTAAAAAATCTAGTGAAATAGCGGACAAAAAATCTGATAGAACGCTTGGCGCAGGTGTTGTCTCTTCTTATACTCATGGCACTGGCAAAGTCGGTGCTATGGTCACACTTTTGTGCGAGACTGATTTTGTGGCCAAAAATGAAGAATTTAAAACTATGGCATATGATATAGCCATGCATATTACTGCCCTTTCACCAGAATATCTAACATCCCTTGAAATAAACGAGGATGACAAAAACAAGGCGAGGGAGATTTTTGAGAAAGAAATAAAAGACAAGTCAGAAAATATGAGAGCCACCATTTTAGAAGGCAAGCTCAAAAGTTATTTTAAAGATAAAGTATTACTTGAACAACCTTTTATTAAAAATCCGGGGCTTACCATAGAAGATTTGATAAAAGGAGCTGTACAAAAATTTGGAGAGAGGATAGAAATAGGTAAGTTTGTAAGAATCTCAATTTAAAAAAATGATTTGGGTTATAAACATACTAATAAGTGCGAGTATACTAGGGGCGCTTATTGTGGCCAAGCTCTATGAAAATAGGACGGGTCTTAGTATGTGGCAGAAGTTTAAAATAGAGAGGTACCGCCATAAGTTGGAGAAGAATTCTTCCAGTGTTTTGACATGGTGGCGGACTTTTGAGGTTGGGCATATTTTCCCTTATCTAAAAGAGACATGGTTTGTTCTTCGCCAATTTTATACTGCTGTTCAAAAATTGACAGTAGAAAAATTTGAAAAAATAGGGAGTGGTAGTGCTTCTTATAATGGCAACAAAGCTGCTTCTTTTTATTTGAAAAGTATAAAAGAACACAAAGATAAGGTTATGTCTGAGGTCAATGAGGAGGATTTGATGAAAGATGATAGTTTGGGGTAAAATCTTAATATGCCAGCATGGCTCCCCGCCTGCAAAAGCTATGCTTTAGCATTGCGGGCAGGAGTTGGCGTATTGAAAGTTTATGTTTTATACTTATGTTTTGAAAAGTAAGAAAGATAATAAATTATATATAGGTTTTTCGGCCAATCTCAAAAGGCGTATTGAGGAGCATGCTAAAGGACAGGTCCTAATTACGAGAAATAGAAGACCATTAGATCTAATTTATTACGAAGCGTGTTGCGACAAGGAAAAAGCAGTGGAAAGAGAAAAATCTTTAAAGACAGGGTTTGGGCGCGCTTATTTAAAAAAAAGAATATAAATATGCCAGCATAGCTCAGTTGGTAGAGCGCCACTTTTGTAAAGTGGATGTCCGGGGTTCGAA
>CAYHGJ010000002.1:0-34871 GCA_964356235.1 uncultured Candidatus Saccharibacteria bacterium
TTTCCCCAGAAAATTGTTTCCGCAAAACTTCGTCCGCATTGTTTCAGATTTCTTCGTCAGGATTGCTTTCAAAAAAGGTTCGAATTTTGTACAATGAATACCGCCAATACTAAAATCGATACGCAAGCCCGTTTTACAAAGTTGTTTTTGGCCTTTCTTCAATAGAAAGCGAGCTCTTTTTGGCCACAAAGAAAATATAATATATTTCTAGTAAACCAAGTGTGTTTATAAGCAAAAGTGCTATAAACCACCACCTATGATGAAGTCTGGCAGACTTCCAAAGAGCGACCCCTTTCCATGGAATAGTCCAGATGGCGGCGATAACCACTACCCAAAGCAACCATGGTTTCTCTAAAATTAACTGTTCCATGCGGACAATGTAGCAAAAATAGACCCCTTTTTGAAGAGGTCTGTTTTAGAGGGCCCCTTTCTTCATAAATGAAAATGCTTTTGATACAATTAAAGAAATACAAATCTAAATGATATATAGAAAACACACACAACAAAAAGGTTTACCCGTACACCAAAGATGGTATTGCGCGAGCAAGGTTTTTGCTAAAATTTATATCCAGAGTATTTCAAATGAACAAAACTAGTCATATAAAATGTAGTAACGCGCAGAAAAAACAGATACCATCTTTGGTGTCCGGATTTACTCTAATAGAACTGATGGTGGTTATTGCTCTTATAGGCATATTGGCCTCTGTTATTTTGGCCTCATTTTCATCTGTTAGAGAAAGAAACAGGGACAGTAAAAGATTATCGGATGTGCGAGAAATACAAAAAGCCCTCTCCTTGTATCAAATAGACAATGGCCGTTTCCCCGCCCCGACAAATCCAACGGAGATAGTCACCATAACAGGAGAAGATGAAATATCGCTTGCCCTAGAAGAAGGAGGCCATATAAGCGCCGTACCGAAGGACCCACAACACGACACCCTTTCTTACACATACCAGGCAGATGAAAACGGATACGATTTCACAATAACTTTTTGCCTTGAAACAAACACAATAAGAAGCTTTGAGCAAGGTTGTGGCAACTCAATAAAACCATAATACATAATAAACAAATGGAGCAAGATTTTATAAGATGGAACGCATACGAAAACAATGACCCCAGCCATCCAGATGACTGGTATTGGGCCTTGGCTATTCTATCTGTCGCTTTCGCTTTGACGGCCATTATTTTAGGAAATATGATTTTCGCCGTTCTTATCATAGTAAGTGCTTTTTCTATCGCCCTACACTCAAAAAAGGCCCCTGATATTTATGAATTTGAGTTAAACACAAAAGGTGTCCGTATAAACGATAAAATGTACCCCTACCAGACACTTGAAGCTTTTTGGGTGGAAGAAGAGTTTAATCCACAAATAATCCTCCGCTCAACTAAAAAACTTATGCCTTATATATTCATCCCCCTTGGAGACGAGGATATAAATCTAGTCAGAAATTATCTTGTGCAAGTCTTGGACGAAGAACCAATGAGAGAGTCTCTTCTCCATAAGATCGCAGAGTTTCTTGGTTTTTAAAATATTAAACAACATTAAACAACAAGTATGATGTGGGATTTCTATAATCCCCTTTTTTATATTATGATAGCCATACAAATTGCTCTCGTCGTTCAACGGATAGGACATATCTTTGCGGAAGATAAAATAGAGGTTCGATTCCTCTCGAGAGCACAAAAGACACAAACATCCCGCCTGCGCGGGATTTTGTGCTTTTGTGCTAGGCGCAAGTATATTTTTGTTTTGGCGAAACCAAAGGCAAAAATACTGAGCCGGGGTCGCGAGATTTTTCCGTCAGGAAAAATACTTGTGGCCACAACCATTTTGAAATTTTGCGAGTGACGACGAGCAAAATATCCCTGACCACAAGATTCAAGAAAAACCATCAGGCCAAAAGTTTTGATTTAAAAATTTTCATAAAATACAAAAATACATTTGGCATTCGCTTTTGAAAAAGTTAGAATATAACCACCATGAGCAATAACCGTGCAGAGATGCCTAAAAACGGACCAGGGTCAAACGAAGCCCCTATGAAACTTACAGAAGAGAGGGTGTTGGCGATTGTGGAAAAATTTAATGACCCAAGAATAGACACGAAAGAACATCCAGAATATTTTAGTATTCATCTAAATAACAAGGTAGTTCGTATCCCAAAATGGGAATACATACTATATGAAAAAAGACAAAAGATAAGTATTGAGGATGAGATAAAACAAACCTTAAATCAGGAGCCTCTCTAAAGGTTCCTAAAACAAAAATCCCCCTCCGCCTTCGTTAAAACTTTGGCGAGACAAGGGAGGATTTTGTTTATTTTGATTTATTAACTTTGGCAGAAAGTTTAGATTTTTTTCTTGCTGCTGTGTTTTTCTTTATCACTCCTCTTTTTGTTGCTTTATCTATGGCCTTGTAGGCTCTAGAAAGTGCCTCTATCGCCTCTTTCTTCTTGCCTTCTTTTACAAACCTCTCCACTTCCTTAAAAGCAGACTTCATATTGTCCTTACGGTGCAAATTGGATTCTCTCCTCTTCTTTGAAGCGCGGAGCGCCTTTTTTGCTGATTTTGTGATTGGCATTTTATTATTTATCTATTTTTTGACCTACCCAAACTAACACATAAGGACAAAAAAAACAATGCCTCCAAACTTTAAGAACTTTATAAACTTTATAAACTTGCTAAACTATTGGTATGATTTCAATGATTTCCGGCAAAATAATACATAAGGACTTTTCCTATGTAATCATAGATTGTGCTGGTGTGGGCTACAAGGTCTTTACTACCCCAGACACCCAAGATAAACTGATAAACAAAAACGAGACTTCGCTCTGGACACACCTGGCAGTGCGAGAAAATGCTCTCGATTTATATGGTTTTCTAAACAAACAAGACCTTGATTTTTTCTCTTTACTTATAACAATTTCTGGCATAGGACCAAAATCAGCGCTTGGGATACTCTCTGTCGCATCTGTTGGGGTCCTTAGAAAAGCCATTTCATCCGAGGACACATCATATTTGGTAAAAGTCTCTGGTATAGGCAAAAAGAGTGCGGACAAAATAGTGCTTGAACTCAAAGACAAGCTTGGTAAAGAGTATGAATCAGATGGCACAACTCTAAAAGAAGAATCCGATGTTGTGGAAACGCTCAAAACTCTCGGTTACAAATCATATGAGATAAGAGAGGCCTTGAAAAAAATGCCAAAGGACGCATCCGGAACAAGTCAAAGGGTAAAAGAGGCATTAAAAATTTTAGGCAAATAAAAATGACAAGCGAAATTCTGCGAGTCATAAAAAAAATACTGCCAGAGAAGCTCTTTAAGTTTTTCCAACCGACATATCATTATCTTCTTTCTTTTGCGGGAGCACTTTTTTATGGTTTTCCATCAAGAAAAATAAAAGTGATAGCGGTCACTGGCACAAAAGGTAAATCCACATCTGTTGAAATGATTAATACTATTTTTGAGGAGGCAGGATATCAAACAGCAGTTGCAAGCACTATCCGTTTCAAGATAAAAAGTAAAAGTCAGAGAAACCTATACAAGATGACAATGCCTGGTAGGTTTGTGATGCAAAAATTTCTACGCGATGCCCTAAAAGTGAAGTGTGATTTTGCCATCATAGAAATGACCTCTGAGGGAGTGAAGCAATTTAGACACAAATTTATATACCTTGATGCTCTTCTTTTTACAAACATTTCTCCGGAGCATATAGAGTCCCATGGCTCATTTGAAAAATACTTGAAGGCAAAATTAAAAATCGCTGAGGCTCTCAACAATTCTCCCAAAAAAGACAAGCGGCTTGTGGTGAACGAAGATGATGAAAACTCTCAAAAATTTATAGACAAAGCAAAAAACGCAAGGGTGTTTTCATATAGCAAAAAAGCGTCAGAGCCAATTGAAATAACCGACAATGGATCAAAATTTAACTTTCTGGGGCAAGATATTGAGAGCCCATTGCCGGGGCTATTTAACGTATACAACATGCTTGGAGCAGGAATGATTGCCAAGTGTTTCGACATAGATCCAAAGACCATAAAGCAAGCACTTGCTAAAATCCACACCATAAAAGGGCGAGTAGAAAAAATAGACGAGTGACAAAAATATGAGGTTGTAGTGGATTATGCTCACACCATAGACTCCCTAGAAAAATTGTACAGCGCTTTCCCAAATAAAAACAAAATCTGTGTGCTTGGAAACACCGGTGGAGGAAGAGATAGGTGGAAAAGAGGAGGTATGGCAAAAGTGGCTGAAAAAAACTGCTCCCATATAATACTCACAAATGAGGACCCATACGATGAAAACCCTGAGGGGATAATAAATGACATGGCAGAGACAATAGAAGAAAAAGGAAAGCTCCAAATCATAATGGACAGAAGAGGTGCGATAGCGGAAGCTCTCAAAATAGCACAAAAAGAGACGGCAAGCCCCGATGAACATAAAAACTGGGTTATTTTGATTACAGGCAAAGGCACGGACCCTTATATAATGATAGAGGGGGGTAAAAAAATACCATGGAGTGATGAGGAGGTGGCAAGAGAAGAGATTAGAAAAATAATGAGCAAAATGTAATATTGGTGAATATATAATTCATTTTATTCATAATAAATTAACCCCACCCCAGAATCATTTCACTCCTAAAAAATCGTCATGCCTGAGCTCCCAGAAGTACAAACAACAGTAAACGGACTAAATAAAAAGGTTCGCGGTCTTGTTATAAAAGATGTTTGGACAGACTATTACAAAAAAACTGCCCTCAAAGGAAAACCTAGCATAAAAAACAAAAAGTATTTCACCAATTTTAGAAAAAAGATTAGAGGCAAAAAAATAATGGAGGCCGAGAGGTTCGGCAAAAATATAGTTATGCATCTTTTCGGAGATTTTTCTATTTTGACTCACATGAAAATGACAGGGCATTATTTATATGGAAAATATAAGTACAATAAGAGCAAGAATACTTGGTCAGCAAAAGAAAGTGGACACTTGCAAGACCCTTTCAACAAGTTCGCTCGTCTAGTTTTCACCCTATCAAACGACAAGCACCTTGTCCTTTCTGATATGAGGAGGTTCGCCAAAGTAATCCTCATCAAAACAAAGAATATCCACTTGCACGATGATATAAACTCGCTTGGGCCAAACCCTTTATCAAAAAACTTCAATTTTGCAGATTTTTATAAAATAATTTCTTCGTCCTCTGGACCAATAAAGTCCGTTCTCATGGACCAAAGAAAAATTTCTGGCATAGGAAATATATACTCTGACGAAATACTCTGGCGAAGCAACATACATCCAAACTCAAGTCCTACCAAAATACCAAAATCATTATTTAAAAAGATGTTTTTATCTCTAAAAAAGATCCTGAAACATTCTATATCATTAGAAGGAGATTCTATGTCTGATTATAGGACAATCACGGGCGAAAAGGGAGGCTTCCAAAACAGACACAAGGTTTACAGGAAAAAAGGAGAGGAGTGTTTAAAAATGAGATGCAGGGGAATAATAGAAAGAATCATTGTCAGGGGCAGGAGCGCTCATTTTTGCAACAAGCACCAAAAAATGTACTGATGTGATAAAATTTACCCCATAATGGCAGACAAAGAAGACAAAGGAAAAAGTAGCCCAACAAATGACCTCTTTTGGGTAATAATCATATTCGTGGGCATTGCCTTTTTGTGGTTTTCTGCCGGAGGCCCAAACAAAACCAATAACAAAGACCCCTTTTTCTCTGGTTCTAAATTAGATTTGAAAACAAATAACAAAAACGACAATAATGATGAGCAAAAAGGCACAACAGAGATTGCTGATGAAATAAAAGATGCGGAAAAAAAACTCGCAAAAATACAAAAGGAAGTAGTAAAACTTCAAGAAGAGAAAAACCGGTCGGTATTGTATGGCAAACTAAACCTCTCCATTGCAGGGGCCGATGAAGGTTTCCAAAAAGAATACGTTAGGATATCTGTTTCGGGGTCTCTTCCCGAAAAAGTCCTCATTTCTGGCATGTCTCTTTATAGTCCCATAACTGGCAAAACTGCCATTATAGGAGGAGCCAATCCTCTGCCAAGAGTAGGGGAGGTCAATATGGAACCCCTCCTTTGGGCAGAGCCCGGGGACATTTTATATGTAAATACAGCCTCATCCCCTATTGGTGTTTCTTTTAGAACAAATCTCTGCACCGGGTATCTTGCGCAATATCAGATATTTCGCCCTAGTATGAAAGAAAACTGCCCCGCAGGAGATGATGAAGCAACATATTTGAAAACAAGTTTGGTCTTTGATAGCGCTTGTATGAATGAGCTTTCTAAAATAAATTCTTGCGAGGTCACAAACAACCTCTCAAAGATGGGGGTCCTTTGTCAGAGTTTCGTCAGAGCCAATCTAAACTACAACGCCTGTCTGACAAACCACTTCAAAGATACAAATTTCCCAAAAAGAGAATGGTATGTATATTTACGAAAAACTGAAGAGCTTTGGAAAAACGATGATGAAATAATAAAACTCGTTGATAGCGAGAAAAAAACAATAGATTCTGTTTCCTATTAGACACAACTATATAAAATCACACCAACTGCCACAGAAACATTTAGTGACTCCTTTTTACCAAGCATTGGTATCTCCACCACCTCATCTACTTTTTTTAATATTTCTTTTGATAGCCCCTCTGTTTCACTTCCAAAAATAAAACACGTCTTGGTGTGTTTTTTTAATTTTCTAAAATCAGTAGAATTTTTTTCTTGTTCCACTGCAACAATTTTAAACCCTTCTTCTCTTAGGTTTTCTATAACAGAAAAAATGTCTTTTGAGTATTGCCAAATGATGCTTTCTTCTGCCCCCAAAGCCACCTTGGCAAAGTCTTTTCTTTTTCTCCCAAACCTATCCGTTGGAGTCGGAGTGATGCCGACAAGATAAATCTTTGACACACCAGAAGCATCCGCCGTGCGGAAAATTGAGCCTACGTTGTAGACACTTCTTATGTTGTTTAAGATAATAGCCCTTTCCATACATTATTAATAACACAAAAAAAGCTTTTCTTCATTCATACATTTATACCATTCGCATTAATTCGTAGATTGGTTTATAATTTTTATATGTTAAATCCTTTTCCAATTCTTCTATCTTTTGGACTATTAGCCCCATTTATTCTGCGAGTGGTTGTCGGTTTTTACTTTTTAAGAACGGGATGGTCTCATATGTCCATAAACAGACACACTGGTGAAGAAATCGCCATATCAGAAAACAAAATGGGATCTTATTCTCCTTACATATTTTTTGGTATTGCAGGTCTTGAAGCTATTTGTGGTATTGCTCTTATTATTGGTTTTCTTACCCAAATAGCGTCTCTTATAATGGCGGTGCTATGCGTTTTGGCAATTGTGTTTAAAAATAAAGCCCCGGGGATTTTTAGAAAAAAAATTAGCTTTTATTTCCTGCTTTGTGCCATTTGTGTTTCCCTTTTGTTTTCGGGCGCCGGAATCTTCGCCTTTGACTTGGCTTTGTAAAATTAAACTAAGTCGAGCAAAACAAAAATGGCGCTTGCGCGCCATATTGAAAAGTTGACCCTTTCAGACCCGAACATTAAGCCGCGGATCGACAAAAAACTCTTTCGGGACTTCGGTCAGGACACATCGAGCATACCCATGACCTACAGCTGGGCCAGTCCCTTCCCCAACCCAAAAACTGTTTTCCTTTTTCTGAAAATTGTAAAAAATTGGATCGTGCCGATGAATGTAGTATTTGGTAAAAGAAAGTTGTTTTTCGTCAACTTTCACATCCACCAGCTCGGCTTCACCGTAGTGGTCAGACATAAAACCAACAAGGCGTCCTTCATCCTCTGGGTCTGGCCCAATAGCCCCAACAAAAATACTTCTTACCAAAACAGAAAAAATCATAATATTACCATTATCAACTTTGTCAAAATAGGCCACAAAAGGCATATCATTTTTTTGGAAAAAGAAACCGTGAATGGTGTACATTCTCCCTCACTCCTTTCCACCATTATTATTACTCCATTGAGAATGATTTGTCAATCTGATATATTGTTAAGGTTTTAATATCCGCCCGTAGCTCAGTCGGTAGAGCAGCTCCCTTTTAAGGAGAGGGTCGCAGGTTCGATTCCTGCCGGGCGGACCTGAATAAAATATTTGAAATGAATCCACACACAATACACATATGCGCGATAGCGCATATGTGTGCTAATTGTTTTATATTGTTTTATAATCTACCTATGCCTAACAAAAAATACCTCTATTACAAAGGTGTGTGCGTCAACGCTTTTGGCTTGCCTGTCTGGAAAGATGATAAAAAAGATCGTCGCAAATATACAAACCGCAAAAGAAATTTTTATGGATTAAGTTTTGCTTCGCCGTTTAAAAAAGACTCTGTGAGAAACCTGATTGTGATGTACGATATTATAGATATAAAGAAAAAAGAACGCGATTGGCTACGACGGCATTTAATAAAGTTTGGTTATTTGATGATACAGCGAAGTGTTTGGGTTGGGCCATCACCTCTTCCAAAAGATTTTGTTGATTATGTTAAAAAACTTGGCCTACGAGCACATATTAAAAAGTTTAGACTAGCCAAACCCTACACTCCCAAAGAAAACAGATTTTAATTTACTAAGTTTGATTAACGCCCATAATAAAATAAAGTTTTCTTAACACATATGCGCGATAGCGTATATGTGTGTAGTATAGGGTAAATATAAGAGAGTAAATATAAGGTAAGGTAGATAGATAATTATGTATAAAAACTACATATCCAAAATCCACTTTTCAAAAACATTTTCAAGATTAACTTTCCCCAACCTGCTGTTATGTAACATTTTCACTAGCTCTTCTGCATGCTTTTGAAGCTCCTTTCCCTCCCATTTTTTTGCATAACTTTTTGCCTTACTTATTACAAAGGGTTTTAATTTAAATTCCCCATCCAAAAGCTCTCTTTTGGCCAAAATCAGATTTTTTATCTGCCAAAATATAATATTAACAACATCCTCCACCTCAACCCCTTCACTTGCCGATTTCCTATACAAAAGCCAGAGCTTTTTCTTATCCTTCTCGCCATAAGCATCACTAATACTAAAAACATTAAACCCCCTTTCTTTATCTTCATCACCGACATCAATCACTTTTTCCGCTTTTTCTTTGAGTTTCTTCAAATTCTCGGAAGAAATATCGTTTTCAATAAGAATAAAAATATTTTCTGATTTTTGTATTTTTTCCACGTCTTCTTCATTTGGCAACTCTCCTGACCAAAGATTGTCTGCAAGAATAACTGACTTGTTTTCAAAAAGTCCAGCACTTCCAGCAAATTCATCAAAAAAGGTCCCCACCCATTCTTCTTCGTCCACTTTTATATAAGAAGCGTTCGGTTTTTTGGCAAGAAGTCCTTCAATGAGGGCAATGGCCTTATTTGAAGATTTGTTTCTATTTTTGCCGTGAATTAAATAAAACATAAATTTAGTTTATAAAGTAAAAAGTTTATAAAGTTCTTAAAGTATTTCTGTTTGAATTTATTTTTCTTTCCACTTTAATAACCTTACGAACTTTACGAACTGCCCTTTGGCGTAGCCAAAGGATTCATTTCCGCCCAATTTTGTCCAACCTTTATATTTGCTTCAAATTTTATTCCCAGGGCATCCTCTCTTGGCACCACCCCTTCCATTATCATTTCTATTTTGGGAGCCACTTCTTTAACAATCTTCTCGTCCATTTCAAAGACGAGCTCATCATGCACTTGGAGAAGAAGCCTAACCTTGTTTTCCAAACCTTCTTTTAGAATAAGCTCGTCCACCCTTTTCATGGCTATTTTTATAATATCAGCGGATGTCCCTTGTATTGGCGCGTTTATAGCCATTCTTTCTGCGGAGGCTCTTATGAATGGAAGTTTGGATTTTATATCAGGAAAATATCTCCTTCTGCCAAAAAAGGTCTCTGTATATCCCCTCCTGTAAGTTTCCGCTTTCACATGTTCCAAATATTCTGCCAGTCCTGAAAATTCTTTGAAATATTCATTATAAAATTTTTGCGCCGTTTCTCTATCGCTCCCGAGATTTGCCCGAAGAGCATTTACCCCCATACCATAAAGAATGCCGAAGTTTATAATCTTTGCCTGCCTTCTCATATCGCTTGTGACCTTATCAAGCGAAACATTAAAAACCTCGCTAGCAACGGCTTGGTGAACATCAACCCCTTTTTTGAAAATATCTACAAGTTTTTTGTCCTTGCTAAGAAGGGCGGATATACGAAGCTCTATCTGAGAATAATCAAGGGCCACAAGTTTTTTACCATCATCCGCCACAAAGGCCTTCCTAACATTTCTACCTTCATCATCTGTGTTCACCGGAATGTTTTGGAGGTTTGGGTTATTTGATGACATTCTGCCTGTTGTGGTGCCTGCCTGCAAAAACTTAGCGCGTAGTCTGCCATCGGGAGATACCATATCCGGAATATTGTCCACATAAGTGGAGAGAATTTTTTGAAGTGTTCGATGTTTTAAGATTTCTTTTACTATTGGGTATTCGTCTTTTAGTTTTTCAAGCTCCGATTCGCGAGTGGACCTTGCCCCACCTGCTGTTTTTTTGAGACCCTTTGCTGTAATCCTAAGTCTATCAAACAAAATATTACCAAGCTGTTTTGGTGAATTTATATTAAAAACCTCTCCCGCCATCTCATAAATATTGTTTTCTATAACAGAGAGGTCTTTGTGGTACTCCTTTGAAAGTTTTGCTAGATAATCCTTATCCACCCTTATGCCACTTTTTTCCATCTTGGTGATTATAGGAATAAGAGGTTTTTCAATATCATTAAAAATAGAGATTGTTTTGTTTTTCTCAAGCTCTTTTATTATTTTTTCATAAGCATTATCTAGTGTTTTTGTGTTTGTTTCTTCTAAAATACCTGCAAGGTCGGCGTTTGTGTTGTTGGAATCAAAAACCCAAAAGGCAATCTTTGTCTCTTGTAGCATCTTTTCATCCACTTCTTTGGGGGTGGTATTGTATCCTCCTATATCCAAACCAAGTTGTTCTCCTTTAAACAAAATGGTCTTCACTCTTTCTCTAAGAACCTTAAATTCAAGTTCCTTGAAAAGCTCATCTATCTTTTGGAAAGATAAGTTTTCTTTAAAATGTTTCTTAGGGATTGCAAAATCAATATTTACATCTTTTTTTATAGTGGCCAATGCCTTGCTAAATAGCGCCTCCTCTTCATTGTCCAAAAGAAGTTTTATTATTCTTGGTTTTATTCCTGCCTTTAAAAAAGGAGCTTCATCTTTTTTTAGTTTTTTGTATATTTCCTCAATACTTCCAAAATTTACGATAAGTTCGGTCGCCGTTTTTTCTCCAATGCCAGAAATGCCGATAATGTTATCCGACGGATCCCCCCGCAACCCCTTATAATCCACGAGAAGCTCGGGCGAAAAACCAAACCTTTCTTTGACCATACTCTCATCATAAACAATGGTATCTTTTATTCCTTTTTTCAAAGTATAGACTGTCACCTTTTTGCCAGAAACAAGTTGCAGTGTATCCATATCACCGGAGGCAATAACCACTTCCATATTTTTCATAGGAGTACAAAGTGTGGCGATAGTGCCTATGATATCATCCGCCTCGTACCCTGCCCTATCATAGATAGGAACACCAAAAGCTTCAAAAATTTTGCGGGATTTTATTATCTGCATCACAAGATCATCCTCCGCTTTTTTTCTACCCGCTTTGTATGCCTCATATGCTTCGTGTCTGTGTGTTGGCCCGGGCAAATCGTAACAAGCCGCCACATAGTCCGGTTTTAAATCTTCTATTATTTTTATGAGCATGGCCGAGAGGCCATAAAGACCTCCTGTTGGCTCGCCACCTCTTGTAGAAAAATCCGGTAGAGCATGATATGCCCTGTGAAGTATGGCGTGCACATCAAGAAGCACCAGTCTTTTGTTTTCTTTTTCTGCTTTAGCTATCATTTGATTATCATAATGCGAATTTTACATATTTATTTCTCTAGTATTTTCATCCACAAATTCAAAATAAATTTTTTTAATATCCTTTGGCAGTTTTTCTAAAATTCTTTCCGGCCATTCTATAAAAATAATATTTTGCGGATCATTTCTTAATTCTTCAAAACCAAGGTGTCTCAACTCATCGGCATTCTCCAAGCGATACGCATCTATATGAACCATATGTTTCCAAAAATTTTTTGTTTTTGCTGGCAGTTTATATATTTTTTCAATTATAAAAGTTGGACTTATTATTGTCTCATCTATACCAAAATGTTCCGCGCATTTTTTTACAAAAGCGGTTTTACCGGCTCCAAGATCCCCAAACAAACCGACAACAACCGCCTTTTCTCCCATTTTCAAAGTGTCTAAAAAAAAAGACGCCAGAGTAGCTGTTTCCTCCAAGCTTTTAGAAACATATTTCATCCCTTGATTTTACCCTGTTAAATAAAATTTAGCTAAGCTAAATTTTGGCCTTACTTTTTCGCAAGAATAAAAGGCCATTTATCGCAGAACCCATAGGATACACCTATGTATGTACATAGGTGTATCCTATGGGAAATTTTGCAAAAGGAAAGCCCCTCCGCGCAAGCGCAGAGGGGCTGTGGACGGGCGAGGTCAGGACAAGCTGACCCTGCGCCGTCCGGAGCTTTTCCGAGGGGTCGTCGGCCCCTCGGGGGATGAGGATGGAGTGGTTGTGGTTGACTGTCGGAGACTCCTTCCGACAGTAACCATGTCACTTCGCCACTCACCGGGACGGGTCCGGACACGCGCCCGAACCTCGTCCGTGCCAACGACGCGTCCCGCGCCATCGAGGAAGGTGATTGCCAGCGTGACGTAGTCACGCTGGCGAACCACGACCGTATGGTTAGCGAAGAAGAACTCCGCCACACCGCCCGCCGGGATCAATTCGTTGACCCCGGGACCACGGTCTCCGTGGAAACTCGGGCCGACGACCCGAGCATTCATCGCAAACGCTGAGGCGTTTGCGACCGCGATCGTGGTCCCGCCGTTGGCGGGCCACGTGTAGGAGGTGGTCCTACGACCGCTCTGGTCGTAGGTCGCCATCGAGCACCCCGTCGCGCCAAGCGCGACGAGAGCAATGAGAACGACAAAAAACTTCTTCATTTTCTCTCTCCCTGCTCGTCCACCCGTGTCAGTTGACACAGGCGGACTAGGGCTGTTAGTTGTCTATGGAAACTTCGCTTCTGTCTGTATTATAGCATACTTTGCCCCATTTTGTCAACCCTGTATTGAATTTTGGCATTCGCACATTATCTTGAAGACGGACCTCAAGGTGGGGAAATATTGGATACGAGAGCAACATGGCGCCGTATTATTTTCTTAAGCCCTTATTTTAAGTTATAATTTAACAAATGGTACAGTTTAATGAAGATTATAAAAAGCGAGTTTCAGACCTACGCAAAAAAGAGGAGGAGAATTTGGCACAGCTTCTTTCAAAAAAATATTCCGTCCGGTACAGTGACCTCTCTGGCGTCTCCATAAACACAGACGCTCTGCGCCTTATTAGTGAAAAGGTTGCCAGAGAAAACAAGATGGCCGCTTTTAAGCTTGTTGGCAAAAATCTAGACATCGCCGTCCTCTCTCCAAACAAAAAAGAAGCCCTAGCGGTAGTGCGAGAGCTTGAAGAAAGAGAATATAAAATCACACTTCACATGGTCTCTACCGCAAGTTTAGAGAGAGCTTGGGAGAGATACAAGGACATCACCTTTTCCACAGAAACAAAGGAGGGGGTACTTGATGTTTCAAGTGAAGAAATAACAAAAATTCTCAAAAAAACAAAGGGGCTTAATGACGCAAGAAAAATCATACAAGAAATCCTAACTGCCAAAAAAGGTTTTCGCATTTCAAGAATTGTAGAGATTGTTGTGGCCACAAGTCTTGCCACAGGGGCATCGGATATACACATAGAGCCAGAGGAAGGATACATCAGACTGCGCTTCCGACTAGATGGCATCCTAACAGAGGTCTTAAATTTTGACAGAGAAACATACGAGCTTTTGCTTTCAAGAATAAAACTTCTCTCGGGACTTAAATTAAATATAAAAGAATCCCCGCAAGACGGGCGTTTTTCCATACGACTTGAAGAGTCCGATATAGAGATAAGGAGCTCTACTCTCCCCGGGGCATACGGCGAAAGCATTGTCATGCGTATCCTAAACCCAGACGCTATTTCTGTGCCCCTTGAAGAGCTTGGTATGGATGATTATTTTTTGGAAATAGTAAAAAAAGAAATCTCCCGCCCAAATGGCATGATACTAAACACAGGACCAACAGGTTCTGGAAAAACAACCACCCTTTATGCTATCCTCAAAAAAATCCACACACCCGAAGTAAAAATAATCACCATTGAAGACCCTGTTGAATATCACCTCCCCGGCATTGTTCAGACACAAGTAGAAAAGGCAAAAAAATATACGTTCGCATCGGGTCTTCGCGCTTCTTTGCGACAAGATCCAGATGTCATAATGGTTGGAGAAATAAGAGACCAAGAAACAGCAGAGATAGCCATAAACGCGGCTCTGACGGGGCACCTTGTTTTTTCTACACTTCACACAAACAACGCCTCCGGCACATTCCCCCGCCTTATTGATCTTGGTGTAAATCCAAAAGTCATTTCCTCTGCTATAAACCTTTCAATGGCACAAAGACTTGTACGAAAGCTTTGCAAAGATTGCAAAAAGGAGGCAACGGCTACAGAGGCAGAGCTTGTAAAAATAAAAAGAATTATAGATTCAATCAAAGACAAGACTAGAATTCCAAAAGATTATAAAAAAGTATGGGTAGCGGGCGTTGGGTGCGCCACTTGTGAAAAAACTGGCTACAAAGGCAGACTTGGAATATTTGAAGCCATCGTTTCTGATAAAGAGCTTGAAGATGTGATACAAAAAAATCCCTCGGAGCGAGAGATAGAGAAAGCGTCAGAACATCAAGGCATTTTAAATATGAAACAAGACGGAATATTGAAGGTCTTGCGCGGAATAACTTCTATGGCGGAATTGGAGAGAGTGCTTGATTTAGATGTAGAAACAAACTAGGATGGGAGAGAGTTGTTTAACAAAAAAACAAGCTCAATTCCTTTTTCGATTTCACCCCGTAGTAGATTTTGGCATTTATCTTGGAGATAGAACACTTGTAGCGCTCGATGCCAAAATTCACTACAGGGTTCAGAGGATAAACCTCTCCACAATACTTTTGACGCAAAGCGTCAAAAGCTAGAAAAATTTTCAAAGGATAACACCAGTCGAAACCAGTGTGTCCCCAAAATAAACCCATTTACTCGCAAAAGTAATTGTAGAGAGGTTTATCACCTGAAAGATAAGAAACCAAACGCATAAAGCGTGCTATGTGATATTAAAACGAAGATTGTCAAAACTACCGGAAGCTTAACATAAAATCATTCAAATGTCAAGCAAAAACGATACCCCCAAAGAAGACTCATTTTTGGACCAGACACTACGCCCTAGCGCCTGGAAAGAGTACGTTGGCCAAGAAAATATTAAAAAGAATTTACAGATTTTGCTTTCCGCCGCAAAGGGACGAAATCACCCGCCTGAACACTTGCTTTTCTACGGTCCGGCGGGCTTGGGCAAAACAACGCTGGCATATCTTATAGCAAAAGAAACAGGTAGTCAAATGAAGGTAACCTCGGGCCCCGCCATTGAAAAAGTGGGTGATTTGGCATCAATTTTAACAAATCTTTCTCCCGGCGATATTCTTTTTATAGACGAGATACATAGACTAAATAGAAATATTGAAGAAATCCTCTACCCCGCCATGGAATCCGGCGCCCTTGATATCATCATAGGCAAAGGTCCGTCAGCCCGCACCATACAACTTGAACTCCCGCCGTTTACACTTATTGCTGCCACTACAAAAATAGCGATGCTTTCCACTCCGCTACGCTCTCGTTTTTCTGGCGGAGTTTTCAGGCTTGAGTTTTACACAGAAGATGAAATCGCCCAGATTCTTTCTCGCTCAGCAAAAATTCTTGGAGTTAATGCTGAAAAAAAAGCCATTGAGGAGATTGCCAAGAGAAGCCGTTTTACCCCGCGCACCGCAAACTATCTTTTAAAAAGGTCTAGGGATTTTACTGAGGTGCACAACAAACCTTTTGATGAAAAAGCTGTAATGGAAGCCCTGGCCCTTCTCGGAGTTGATCCGCTTGGGCTTATCCCGTCTGACATAAAACTTCTTGAAGCAATCATTCACAAATTTAACGGAGGGCCTGTCGGGCTAAACACCCTCTCTGCTTCTCTTTCAGAAGAAGAGGCAACGATAGAAGAAGTGCACGAGCCATACTTAATACAGCTTGGTTTTTTGGAGAGAACCCCGCGCGGAAGGACTGCGACAGAAAAAGCTTATGGGCATTTAAAAATAAAAATGCCGGAAAGTCTCCAAAATAAGTTAATCTAGTCCAGGAGAACATTCTGTTTTTGCTAATCTCATACTTAGTGTTTATAACCAATAAGCAAGCCACCATGTCCGGTCATAACAAGTGGTCAAAAATAAAAAATAAAAAGGCGATTACCGATGCTAAAAAGAGCAAGATCTTTTCTAAGCTTGTAAAGCTCATACAGGTAGAGTCACGCCTCTCACATGGCAACATGGAGTCCCTCGGACTTCGCACAGCCATACAAAAAGCCAAAGAGGCCAATATGCCAAGCGATAACATAGATAGGGCTGTCAAAAAAGGCGCCAAAGGAGAGGGGGTGGAGCTTGAAATGGCGGTCTATGAAACATACGGACCAGGGGGTGTGGCAATAATGATAGAAATCCTAACCGATAATAAAAACAGGTCCTCCGCAGAAATAAAACATATACTTTCTAAAAACGGACACGCTCTTGCGACTCCCGGTAGTTGCTCTTGGGCGTTTCACAAAGAGGGCAAAGAGTGGTTGCCACAAACCACAGTAGAAATAAGCGCTGAGGATGGAGCAAAACTTGAAGCCCTCATAGATGAGCTTGAAGAAAATGATGAGGTCCAAGAAATTTTTCATAATGGACTTTAGTTTATAAAGTTAAAAGTTTTTAAAGTTCATAAAGAAACCCGCAAGCGCAAAGTGTTCCACGTTTTTGAATTTTTCTTTTCACTTTATAAACTTTCTAAACCTGATAAACTAACGCCATGCGCATTCTAGGAATAGATCCGGGGTATGACAGATGTGGTCTTGCCGTTGTAGAAAAAAACAAAGGGAAAGACACTCTTCTCTTTTCTGCCTGCATACCGACAGACAGAAAACAAACTATTGCCGAAAGACTTTTTGACATAGAAAAACAAATCCAAGAGGTTATAGACAGCCACCGCCCAGAAGCCGTAGCTTTGGAGAAATTGTTTTTCAACACAAACCAAAAAACAGCGGGGGCTGTGGGCGAAGCTCGTGGCATGATACTTTCAAAATCTGCCGAAAATTCTTTGCCAGTTTTTGAATTTACCCCTGCGCAAATAAAGGTGGCAATAACGGGATACGGCAAAAGTGACAAAAAGCAGATGATTTTTATGCTTCCCAAACTCGTCTCCATACAAAAAGAAATAAAGTATGATGACGAGTATGATGCCATAGCCGTGGCCTTGACAGCTCTTGTTTCTATTAAAAGTGTTTAGTGGGCTATCCACACAAAACCATACAAAACACTTGCAAAATAATCCCAATTTGATAAAAATATGGCACGCTCGTTTTTGCAAATTTTAAAGGGGTATAAATAGATCCTTTTGAAACAAAAATAGGACGTTTTACAAGGTAAAATATTTAATATGAGCACATTTGAGAATGATACTCTAAAACCAATTTTCTTGGATGAGGAGGAAGAGGAAATAGGCACGGACATAGACGAGGGAGTGGATGAAAAGAAAAACAAACATTTGGGAGATGAAGAATATAATGAGAACGAGTTTGAGGATGAAGAAGATGGCGGAGTTGACCTAGACGGCGACGAAGAGGAGGAAGGGGATTTTTAAGAAACTAAAAAACACCGCCCCGACCTAAATCGGGGCGGTGTTTTTCTTTTGCTTTTTTGCGATTTATTTTACTATAATTTTGAGAAATCTTTTTTTGCCAATCTTCAACTTCATATTTTCTTTTACCACAAAGTCTGGGTCATCTATTTTCCCGCAAGAGGCGTCTTCTATGGCGCCCCCTGCGATAAGTCTTCTAAAATTTGTTTTTGAGGAGACCACTTCCGCGCCCAAAAGGACTTCAACCAATTTCTCTCCAACGCTTGCCAGCGCTGCCGGCGCATTTTCTGGCATTTCTTTGTTTTTGAAAGTTTTTTCAAAAGATTGTTCGGCCTTCTCGCTTGCTTCTTTGCCATGATAAATTTCTACTATTTCTTTGGCAAGGCGCGCTTTGATATCTTTTGGATTTATCTTGCCCCCAACCAGCTCTTTTTCTATTTTTGAGATATCATGGAGAGAAGTATACGTTGCCAATCTAAAATAATTGGTGATAGCTTGGTCTGGGATGGACATAACCTTGCCAAACATTTCTTCCGGGCTCTCTGTAATGGCGATGTAGTTGTCCAAACTTTTGCTCATTTTTTCTTTGCCGTCTGTGCCTTCCAAAATCTCCATAGTCATCACGGACTGTGGCTCTTGCCCATTTACCTTCATCACTTCGCGACCCATAAGCATATTAAAATGCTGGTCTGTCCCCCCTATTTCTAGGTCACAGCTCCCATAGATAAGAGCAATAAGAAGAGAATCTATCCCCTGCAAAACAGGGTACAGCATTTCATGCATATAAAGCTCGTTTCCCTTTTTTATCCTCTTTTGAAACATATCCCGAGCAACAAGAGCAGAGTGAGTGATACGCCTGAGCGTCGCCAAAAGGCCCCTTAGAGTAACTGAGCTCACAGATGCCTTCCCCAGATGAGTCTTTTGCATTCTGGTATTTTCATAGTAAATGGTCTTGCCAAGAAGTGAGTCCGGGTTTATAGAAATTGTATTTTTCTCTCCTGTTTGCGCAACCATTTCAATGTTTATTTTCTCAACATTTGGTGGGGCAACAAGATCTGCGGGAGAGTAGAACCAGTCAGAGTTTCTTATCCAAGAAAAATGCTCTGGGTCAGTTTTTAAAATTTTACCAACTTGGTCAATATATGTCCGAGCATTTTCTTCAACTGTCTTTTGATCAATTTCTGGCCTAACCTTGCTTTTGCCTTCTGGGTCTCCTATTTGAGCTGTAAAATCTCCCACAATAAACACCACTTTGCATCCTAGGTCTTGAAATTGGCGAAGTTTTCGAAGCACCACAGCAAAGCCCAGGTGAATATCTGGTCTTGTGGGGTCTATGCCAAGCTTAACAATAATGTCCTTGTCGTATTCTCCCTTGGCCTTTTTTTCTAATTTTTTGGCAAAAGAGCCGTCTGGGTCCACAAAAGCACTTACCGCTCTTTCTAAAACCTCTTTTGTCTGTTCTTCCTTGGTATTTGTCATAAAACTAATTTACCACATTTGATAACTTTTGTCTTTTTGTTAATATCAAATTTTCTTTGGTGCTATAATTTAATGTGACATGAAAAAACACGGATTGATAAATAAAAAAACGACACTGGCCTTTATATCTTTGACTATTTTTTTCCTAGGGGCTCTTTTGATGTGGCTTGCCACCCTTCCCATACCAGACCTTGACTCGTTTGAAGAAAGAAAGGTCTCTCAATCCACAAAGATATACGACAGGACTGGTAAAGTCTTGCTATATGATGTTAGCCAAAATATAAGACGCACCATAGTACCTATTGACGAGATATCAAGATACGCAAAAAATGCCACTGTGGCCATAGAGGATAGTGAATTTTATGAGCATAACGGCATAAAACCAAAAGCAATCCTGCGCGCTGTACTTGTCAATATGTTTTCGTTTGGTTTCAACCAGGGGGGCTCCACCATCACACAACAAGTGGTCAAAAACTCTCTCCTTGTTCAAGATAAGCTCATATCTAGAAAACTAAAAGAGTGGGTTTTGGCTATAAAAATAGAAAAGGTTTTAAGCAAGGAGCGCATTTTGGAAATTTACCTAAACGATGCTCCCTACGGTGGAAGTATTTATGGAATACAAGAAGCCTCTCTGGCCTTCTTTGGAAAAACAAGTCGTGACCTAACCCTTGCCGAGGCGGCCTATCTTGCGGCTCTCCCCCAAGCCCCTTCTTATTATTCTCCGTATGGAAAAAATAAAAATAAGCTTGATCAAAGAAAAGATTTGGTGCTCTCAAAAATGTTAGAGAATGATTTTATAGAAAAGGGTGAGTATGAGCAGGCCAAGAAAGAAGTCATTTCCTTTTTGCCAAGACCGGAAGAGAACATACGAGCCCCACATTTTGTATTTTTTATTATTGATTATTTAAAACAAAAATATGGGGAGAGGGTTGTGGAGGAACAAGGGCTCAAGGTAACAACCACGCTTGATTATGAAATGCAGAGAAAGGCGGAGGAGATTGTAAAAAAACACGCCTTAGAAAATAGCCAAAAGTTTAACGCGGAAAACGCATCACTTATTGCCATAGACCCAAAAACTGGGGACATCCTTGTTATGGTTGGTTCCCGTGATTATTTTGATAAAGAAATAGATGGCAACTTCAATGTGTCCATCGCGCATCGCCAGCCAGGCTCTGCATTCAAGCCTTTTGTTTATGCTGCATCTTTTCTTAAAGGATACACCCCGAAAACTATCGTTTTTGACCTGCCAACAGAATTTTCTACTTCGTGCAGTTCTGATAGCCGTCCCCTTTTTGAAGGAGCTGTTTGTTACAACCCCACAAACTATGATGAGAAGTTTCGTGGCCCAATAATGCTCGAGGAAGCCTTGTCACAATCTATAAACATACCCTCTGTAAAACTTCTCTATCTTGTTGGTATAGACAAAGCTCTCGCGCTTGCAGAAAAAATGGGCATAGATTCCCTTGGCGATAAAAACCAGTACGGTCTGACTTTGGTGCTTGGAGGTGGAGAAGTCTCTCTCCTTGACATGACGAGCGCTTATGGAGTTTTTGCAAACGAGGGTATTCGCGCCCCCAAAAGGAGTGTATTAAAAATAGAGGACTCAACAGGAAAAATGCTCGAAGAGGAAGAAGCAAAAAGTGGTGAGGTTTTAGACAGACAAGCTGCTTTACAAATAAGCAAAATACTTTCAAGTGAGGCATTGCGCGCTCCAGCTTTTGGTTTTGGATCATACCTAAACATCCCTGCGCGCTTCGTAGCGGTCAAAACGGGTACCACAAACGATTATAAAGATGCGTGGATACTTGGATATACCCCATCCGTTGCCGTGGGTGCTTGGGCAGGCAACAACGACAACACACCAATGGAGAAAAAGGTTGCTGGTTTTATTGTGGCGCCACTTTGGAACGAGTTCATGCAAGAGGTTTTGCAAAAATATCCAAATGAAAGTTTTAATGAGCCAGACTCGGAAATAAGTAGCAATTTAAAGCCAATCCTCCGTGGTGTTTGGCAAGGAGGAATTCTCTCCACAATAGATACTCGTACAGGACTCCCGTCAAATGAAAGCACTCCGCCGGAATACAGAAAGGAAGTTTACTCAAATGAGGTTCATTCTATTTTGCACTGGGTAGATAAAAACAACCCAAGGGGACCATCCCCCACAAACCCACAAAATGACCCCCAGTATAGATTGTGGGAACCCTCTGTACAAAAATGGCTAGCCAGATAAAAAGGGCCGCTGGCATGCTGTTTGTAAGCTTGTCTTTATACTAAATAATATCTCTTGGTGTTTTGTTGGAAACTAGAAGACGAGTCTCGTTTAATATTTCTTCTTTTTTTATAAGAATTTTTATTTTTGTGCTTTGATTTGTTTGTATTCTTGCGACCACTCCATTTATTTTTATATTCTTTACTTCGATTTTTATCCCAGTAACCTTTTCTATAACAGAAGACAAAACATCTTTTGTTTTTTGATCTTTGTTTTGAAAATTTCTAAACCTCTCTATAAGCTCTGATATCTTTTGCATTTTTTTCCTCTCCCCAGTTTCTAACTACTAACTTATAACTAATATTATTATCTATTCATCGGCATCACAAGGTATGAGAAAGATTCGTCTGATACCCCCTTTATGACCATTGGTTTCCCGCTATCATTTAGTCCCAAAGAGACGCTGTCGGCCTCTATTGATTGGAATGAATCTAATATGTATCTATAATTAAATTTTATTTCTATTTGCTCCCCACTTAATGCTCCGTCTATTTCTGTTTTGTTTTCCCCAACATCCGCGTTTGTTGTTTCTACGGAGAATTTTTTAGATTTGGGGTCTGCTTTAAATGTTATCTGATTAAATTTGTCAGAAAAAACGGTTGCCACCTTCATGGCATTTAAGAAATCCTGTTTTAACAATATAACCTCTGTTTTAAATCCTTTTGGAAAAAGTTGTTTGTAGTCTGGAAAGGTGCCGTCAATTACTCTTGATGTTATATAGTTTCCATTAAAACTAAAAGATATTTGGTTTTTATTCAAAGAAAAGTCCACCTCCTCGTTACTATTTTCAAGGTTTCTTATTATTTCTGGGATGTTTTTAATCGGTAGTAAAAGCTGGCGAAACTCTGTTTTTGTGTTTTTATTTTGAACTCTTTTCTCTGCTAGTCTAAAAGAGTCTGTGGCGACAAAGTATATAAAACCGTCTTTGCTTTCAAGCATAACGCTTGAAAGTTCCGGTTTTATGTTCGAATTTGATGCGCTAAAATAAACAGATTTTAGACCCTTTACTAAAAGCTTTGGGTCTATCTTAAAGGCCACACCATCCTCTATTTTTGGAATATTTGGAAAATCTTCATGGTTTATGCTTTTTATAAGCGTTGCGTTTTTAGGAGTGGAAACTTTTAGGTTGCCGTCTTTTGTTTCAAGGGTTATGTTTTTATCAGAGATGATATTTTGAATAAAATTGTTCAAAACCACTGCCGGAACACAAATAATCCCCGTTTTTTCTGTTTTTGCCGGTATTTTTATCTCTATACCAACATCGAGGTTTGTGGCCCTAATAACAAGCTCGTTATTTTTTGCCTCTAAAAAAAGACAATTCAAAACGGGCAGGCTCATATTTCTCCCAGCAACTTTTTCTGCCCGAAACACAGCATCATTTAATTTTTCCTTTAAAACCTCTGTTTTCATAATTAATTATTTTTTATATAAAGAAGATTATTATTTTTATTATAAGTGTGGATATGTTAGTTTCTTTATTTTACGCTTTGTTATATGAATAATTTTGTGCTACCAAAAAAGAATTACTCGCTTAAAACTACCTACCAATACCTCCACTATTTTTAGTAATCATTTTTTTATTTTAAAAACACAAACTTTTCCACAAACAACTAATAATTTTTACAAAACTTATACACAAACACATACAGACTTTTCCACACAAAGCCAAACAGAAAATCAAATCATCGTCCTAATCTGGTTTATCTCATCAATAAGAGTGCCATCAATTTTTAAATCATTCTTAACCTTTTCATACGAATGAATCACGGTTGTGTGGTCTCTTCCCCCAAGTTTCTGTCCTATTGTTGGATATGGAATATTAAAATCTTCTCTCAATATATACATAATAAGCTGTCTTGGCTTCACCACCTCTTTTTTTCTCGTTTTTTTGTATATAGAATCCTCCTCAATATTGTAAAAACCAGCAACAGCCCTAACAATGTCTTTTATAGGGACTGTTTTTTTAGGTCGTATATTATTTTTTATTAAATTTTTTATCTCCGGAAGGCTTGGAACTTTTTCTTTTAGCCTTGCTTGGCAGACAATCATATTTAGAGTGCCTTCAAGCTCCCTTATGTTTCCTTCTATGGAAAGAGATAAATATTGAAGAGCCTCTTCGGGTATTTCTATGTCGTTTTGAGTTGCTTTGGCCTTTAATATAGCCATTCTAGACTCGTGGTCAGGAGAAGGAATGTCTATCAACATGCCGGCGCTGAAACGAGACTTTAAACGCTCTTCAAGGCCCGGAATGTAGTTTACATGCTTGTCTGATGAGAAAATTATTTGCTTGTTATTATCATACATGGTGTTGAAGAGATGAAAGAGCTCTTCTTGGGTCTTTTCTTTGTTTGAGAAAAATTGAACATCATCCATAATCAAAACATCATATTTTCTGTATCTTTCTTTGAAATCATTTGTATTGTGGTTGGCAAGAGAGTTCATATAGTCAAGGGCAAATCTTTCAGAAGTAACATAAAAAATCTTTTTTGACGGGTCGTTTGTTTTTATTTGATTTCCTACCGCTTGTATGAGATGTGTTTTGCCGTGACCTGTTTTTCCATAAATGAAAAGAGGGTTATAGGCGATGCCCGGTTTTTTGACAACCGCCTGAGCGGCGGCGTAAGCCATGTCATTGAAAGAGCCGACAACAAAATTTTCAAAAACATAACGAGGGTTTAGGTTATCATCTTTGTTTATATAATAATCTGCCAAAGGAAGCTCATCTGTTGTTCTGCTGTATGCAGACTCGCTGGGGTCTTTCTTGTAAGGGTTGTTTTTTGAGATAATGTATTCAAGCCCGCGCACCCCCTCAGACCCCCTGCGGAGTGTTTTCAATATAAACTGGTGGTATTTTTTGGTTAACCAATCTTTTACAAACTGATTTGGGACACCAACATAAACAACGTTTTCTTCTTGTTTGAAGATAAAAGTATCTTTAAACCAAGTGTTAAAATTTGCCTTAGAAACCTCGATCTCTATTTCAGAAAGAGAGCTTTCCCAAAGTTGTCTGTTGTCTACCATTTTGTTTTAAAAGATTAAAAAGATTAAAGAGTCGGTGCCCATATTATATCCTTAAAGAAAAGAAGCGAAACTTGTTAAACCCCGTCAAATATGTTAATAATGTGTGCATAAGTTAGCAAATTTCACGCTTGACATTCTATTTCCGCTTTATACGCTTATACAATTTATAAAAACAATAGACTTAATAAATAATCTATGTCATTTACTTACAAAGGAAAGGTTAGAAAAAAGAAAAGAAGCCACGGATTCTTGGCAAGGAAGAGTACTCCGGGGGGCAAAAAGGTTGTAAAAAGACGCCGAGCAAGAGGAAGAAAGAAATTAACCTCATAATGGAAAAACACCCCGCCAAAGCAGTGCTTTGGCGGGGTGTTCACTAACACATAGCACCAAACAACATGCTTTCAAAGAACAAAAGGCTAAACAAAGCCAAATTTAAGGAAATTTTAAAAAAATCCAAGAAAATTGAGGGAGAAAATTTTTCATACAGGGTGCAGTTTATAAAAAACGGCCAAGAACCGAGGTTTTCTGTGGTGGTATCTTCCAAAGTGTCGCCAAAAGCGGTTGTTCGAAACAAGATAAGAAGACAGATATACGAAATATTAGGAAAAACCGCTCTGAATGGTCAAATATCTGCGATTGTATATGTAAAAAAAGAGGCCCTAAAACTTGATTTTAGGGCTATGAATAAGGAAATTTCTGGTGTTTTGGGCAAGATTTAGCTTGACATATAAACGTTTTGGGTGTATAATACTAAGAGGAGGACAGTCAGATGACTTGGCTCATCGTGTGGGACACCCGTCAGGGTCAGACGGTTGAGATCTACATTGGAGGAGCTGACAAGTTCGCAGACTATCTGCGCCACAAGATCAGCTCTGGATTCAAGGCGGTCTCAATCTGCTGTCAGGGCTAGCGGCCCTGTCCTAACCCTGACAAGTGGCGCGGAAACGCGCCACTTTTTAAAGCCGTTTTGGAGGCAAAGGGATTGTTTTAATATTGACAAACTAGTTAATTAGGAGTATAATAAACATAGGAGGAAACAAACATGGACAGCGTGGACAGACAAAAAGTCCTAAGGCGGGCGACCCTTGTGGGTGCAGGTGTATTTTTAGTAGCTCTTTTTTTGATTGAAGTTTTTTTTGGAGGGATTGATATCCCCCTGGTTGTATTTGCTGGGGGCATCGCAGTAGCATCTGGGGTGATTTACGATTGCATTGTGTGCTGGTAGGTTGGAAGTGGGGATTCGTCCCCGCTTTTTTATTACCACGTTCACTTGACATGCATTAATTATCAGAATATACTTTAAAACAATGCAGACATAGCTGTCCGCCCGAGAGGGTGGGCATTTTGTTTAATTGTCATAATGCGAATAAAGCAAAAAAGACGCGAATGGCACGAATTTTAAACAATAAAACAAATGTTTTTAATAACTAATATCTACTAACTAATAATTATATGTTTGACCTAAAAGTTATAAACTCAGTTCTTTCTCAGCTTGAGGAGGAAAAAGCCATACCAAGAGAAAAAGTTCTAGACGCCATAGAATCTGCTTTGGCGACGGCTTACAAAAAAGAATATGGCAAGAAGCATCAGATAATCAAATGCACTTTTGACCTAAATACTGGAAAAACAGAATTTTTTCAAATGAAAAAAGTGATTTCACCTGATATGGTTGTTCCAGAAGATGAAGATTTGCCTATTGGTAATGATGAAATGGTGCATTTCAACGAAGAAAGACATATATACATAGATGATGCCAAAAGAATCAAGAAAGATATTTCTGTTGGGGAAGAAATAAGTTTTCCTCTTGAAGACAAACATGATTTTGGAAGAATTTCTGCGCAGACCGCAAAACAAGTTATTATACAAAAAATAAGAGAGGCAGAAAGAAGTTCTGTGTTTAGCGAGTATGGACAAAGAGAAGGAGAGATTGTTTCTGGTACAGTTCAGAGAATCGAAAGAGGGAATATTTTTGTGGACCTCGGAAGGGCCACTGGTATTATTCCTTATGAAGAGCAGATCCCAGGAGAAAGATATAAACAAGGAGAAATAATCAGAGGATATCTCTACTCTGTGGAAGAAAGCCCAAGAGGAATATTTGTTAGAATTTCTCGCTCACACCCAAAGTTTCTGGTTAAACTTTTTGAAAATGAGGCGCCTGAGATTGCAACAGGTGTTGTAGAAATAAAAGCGGTGGCAAGAGAAGCTGGGGCTCGATCAAAAATAGCGGTTCTTTCCCACGATGCGCAGGTGGATCCTGTGGGTGCATGTGTTGGACAACGAGGGTCTCGTGTTTCTGTTGTCACAAGCGAGCTTGGAGGAGAAAGAATAGATATTGTGGAGTGGTCGCCAGAGGACGTGAGGTTTATAGAAGAGGCTCTCTCTCCTGCCAAAATAAATAATGTGAAGATAATTGATGAAGAAGAAAAAAGGGCAGAAGTAGAAGTGGCCGAAGATCAGCTGTCTCTTGCCATTGGTAAGGGAGGACAAAATGTTCGTTTGGCGGCAAAACTTACTGGCTGGAAGATAGACATAAAATCTAACATGATGAAAAAAGAAGAAAACAACGAAGAGGATGAGGGGGTAGATTATGGCACAGAGATATATACAGAAGAAAGCCCTCAAAAAGAAGATGAAACTGTTTCTTCAAAAAGTGACGAAGAGAAAGCAGAAGAATAGATGTTAAGAACTCAAACCAAAAACAGTTTTTTACTTTGGGGGGTATTTTTTGTATAATGGTAAGGATTATTAGAGGTTCGTTTTTAACCAAAGATATAAACAATATGAAGAAACTTACATTTTTGATAGCGCTTATGATGGTGGCGCTCCCAGCCTTTGCCCTGGCCGAGGAGGATTCTCTCAAAGAGGATGAGAGCAGAGGGTATGGTATTAGAAGTTTGTGGCAAGAAAGCAGAGAAAAAAGAGAAGAGGAAAGAGAGGCCCTTCTTGAAAAAAGAAAGGAGTGTCTTGAAGAGAGGGAGGATGATTGTTCCCCACTTCTTTTAGGACAAGAGAGAAGAGAAGAGAAGAAAAATGAAGTAAAAAAGATGATGGAGGAGCAGAGAAAGAAAATGGAAGAAAGAAGAGCAGAAATAAAAGCGAAAGTTTCTGAAAAGCTAGCAGAAGCATTTGAGAAATCATTTGAAAACTTCAAAAAAGCAACGGAAAGGTTGGCAGAACACACTACAAATATAGAAGAAAGAATATCGGAGTTTGAAGCTGACGGAAGAGATTTGGCAAATGCCAAAAAAGAGCTTGAAGAGGCAAAAGTTTTGATAGGGGCACTTCCTGCCATTATAGAAACGGCAGAGAAAAGTATTGCTGAGAAACTTTCTCTTGATGATCCAAAAAATAAAATTCCTGAAATAAGGCAAATCTTGAATGAAACGAAACAACAGATAAAGGATGCTCATAAAGCGCTCATCGAGGCAATTGTTGAAATAAAAAACAACATAAAGTCAGAGGAAGATGAAAGCGATGATGATTCGGCAGACGACACTTCAAATTAAAAATTTATTCACCCTGTTAAATCATTCTCGTCGAGAATGACACAGTGGTGTATTTAACAGGGTAAACTTAACTAAAACAACATGGAAGGTTTCACACCAAATCCAAACATAGGAAGCGCAAGCACTTCTCCGGAAAAAGGAGGAATGGGGGCTCTCATAGGATCGGTCATCGTCGTTATCATTTTAGTCTTCGGGGGGATTTATTTTTGGGGACAAAATGTTGATGAAATAAAAAAGTCTGAAAATGCCACAACCACAGATTCTATTTCTGATATTGAGGCCGATTTAAATGCAGAAAATCTAGACACGCTAGATGCCGATTTGGATCAGAGTCTTAACACAGAGCTTTAATTGTTTTTTCAAAAAATCACTCCACTCCGCCAGCTGGCGGATTGGGGTGGTTTTTTGTTTGAGGGGCATGCCCGCACACCAACCCTGCCATTATTTTACTTTGTCAGCAACTTATTTTTTTCTATACTGATTAAAACGATAAGATGTATTAATAAAAATTATATATAAAAATAGTGAGGCGATGGCAGGGTTGGTGTGCGGGTTTTGATTTTTTCTTAAAATTCGTATACCTTTAATGAGCGATGACAACAATAAAAAAATTAGATAATAGCGAAGTAGAGATAGAGGCCGAAATAGAAGTGGACGTTTTAGACAAGCATTTCAACGAGATTTTAAATGAGTCTGTCAAAGAGTTTGAGACTCATGGGTTTAGAAAGGGCAAGGCCCCTCTCTCTTTGGTTAGGCAAAAAATAGGAGAGAAGTACCTTTTGGATGAGGCGGGACTTTCTGCCATAGAAGAAGAATATTTATCTATATTGGAGAAGGAAAACATAAAAGCCATTGGCTCCCCCGCTGTCACTATAATCAAGCTTGCGCTTGGCAACCCTCTTTTATTTAAGATAAAAACTGCTGTTTTGCCAGAGTTTACCCTTCCGGACTATAAGAAAATTGGAAGTGAAGTAAACAAAACAAAAATAAAAGAAGAAGAATTATCTCCAACAGAGGAGGAGATAAAAAATGTTTTGATGCAAATAAGAATGTCAGGAATGTCTCAAAAAGAAAAAGAAGACAAAAAAAAGCCGGCAGAGTTGACAGATGAACTTGCTAAAAAGCTTGGCGCGAAAGGCAAGGAAGACTTGGAGAAAAAAGTAAAAGAAAATCTAACACAAGAAAAAACTTATCACCATAAAGAAAAGAAAAGAGCTGAGATTTCTGAAAAACTTATCGCAAGCACCGAGATTTTATTGCCGAGCATTTTAGTAGAAAATGAATTGTCAAAAATGCTCGGGGAGTTTGGTGCAAACATTGAAAAAATGGGTCTCAAAAAAGAAGATTACCTTAAAAAAATAAACAAGAGTGAAGAAAAATTGAAAGAAGAATGGAAGACGGATGCAGAAAAAAGAGTGAAACTTCAACTTGTTATAAATAAAATTTCTGAAACAGAAAAACTAATTCCAGACCGTGACAAGGTAAAAAGAGAGGCGGAGCACCTGCTCCACCATTATAATGACGCTTCTCCGGAGAGAGTGCTTGATTATGTGGAGATGATAATGACTAATGAAACAGTATTTGATTTTCTAGAAAATCAAAAATAGTCAAAATGTGTTAGAATATAAAAGTCGTTAATTTATCCGCACACTGACCCTGTTATCGTCTAATATTTTGATGATTGAGACTTACCATTTGGTTTTGTATAATAAGGGTGGTATAAAGAGATACCCGATTTATTACAAAGACAAAATAATAACAGGGTTAGTGTGCGGACACGCTCATAACCCAAAACTCACATGTTAGTCCCAATCGTTGTAGATAAAACCCAGTTTGGAGAGAGGTCATATGATATATACTCTCGCCTGTTAAAAGATAGGATAGTTTTTCTTGCCGGTCCCATTGATGATGTTGTGGCAAATATTGTTATTGCCCAGCTTCTCTTTTTGGAATCGGAGGATTCAAAGAAGGACATATATCTTTACATAAACTCTCCGGGAGGAGATGTTAGCGCTGGCCTTGCTATCATAGATACAATGAACCACATCAAACCTCCTGTAAACACTGTTTGTGTAGGACTTGCCGCCTCAGCAGCCGCCATCATCCTTGCCTCTGGCCAAAAGGGCAAAAGGTTTGCTCTGCCAAATGCCGAAATAATGATTCACCAACCATGGGGAGGGGCTCAAGGTCAGACTTCGGATATTGAGATTACTGCCAAAAGAATGCTTAGAATGAGAGAAAACCTCAACAAAATGCTTTCTGATAAAACAGGACAACCTTTAGACAAGGTTTCCAAGGACGTGGATAGAGACTATTTTATGTCAGCAGATGAGGCCAAAAAATACGGACTTATTGATGAGGTGTATAAGGTAAAGAAATAGAAGGGAGCAAAAAAGCGCAAAAAGCAACCCCCCACTTGGCGGTTAAACCGCCAAGTGGGGGGTTGTCAATAGGGGGGTTTTATGGTAATGTCAAAAATGGAGGTGATATATGAGGTCTCTACAAAGTCCATTTAATTGGACAGAAGTAGTAAGAGTAATTGTCGCGGCTTCTTTTTGTATTTTGAGCATAGGTGTAATTGTTTCTCTGTCTATCAGGGCAGCAAACATTGATCATGGGAAAGATTCCTCACCAATTCCCATCGGGATTTCTTCTGAAGGAGAATGGCGCGAAGTTGTTGGTGGCCCTTCATATGCGGAAGGAGTACCCTATTTTGTTTTGAAAAGCGGGTATGTCGCTTTCTGTTCCAGAGAAAAACTTGAAACACTTGGTGGCAAAAAATACCCTCTTGAAGCAAGAGTGCGGAGTGTGCCGGGGCGATATTCCCTTGCGATTACGGGAGGACAAGTTATCTTGGAATTTAGGGAGATAAAAAATGTTCCGTAGAACAAAGGAAGAGAAGGCTCGTTCAAAAGAACTGAATAAAATGGTTTTTTGGTTTCTTTGGAACACGGGAATTCTACCAACATATATTGTAATTATGATTCTTCTCCTAGTTTTCATTATTGGCTTTGGAACAATGTCAACTCATGGGCGCTGAAAGTTTCTATATCTCGAGGAAATCCCTCGAGATTTTTGTTATACAAATGTGTTGATAACATTATAAACCAGCCGTAACACTCCGTTTTTTTGATGTCTTGCCAAAACTACCGCCTTCTTGTATGATAAGAGCATTAATCAATTAATTATTTAGTTCGCTTTTCGAGAAATTCCATTTTAAGCACGCAGTTTCCTAAAAAACCTAGATTTTTCAAAGCATTTTACGCATGTTTACAATAAATTACAGTTATAGACTGCTCAACTTTAAAAGAACCTAGAAAGGCGAAAATTTATTCGCTATGTCATTAAAATTAGTACTAGTTTTGGCAAGTTTTGCCGGACTAATTGGTATTGGCATTGGTTATTTTCTTAGAATACTGGTAGCTCTTGGCAAGAAGGGCTCTGTGGAGTTAGAGGTCAAACAACTACTCCTTGATGCCAGAGGAGAAGCAAAAGAAATAACCGATAAAGCTCAAACCAGAGCAGAAGAAGTATTAGAGCAGGCCAAGTTTGAGCTTAAAGAAAAAGACGATAAGCTCAAAAAAACAGAAGACAGACTTGTCAAAAAAGAAGAGCTTTTGGACAAAAGACAGGTAGATATAGACACAGAGGCAGAAAATCTAAAAGCCAAAGTGTCTGAGATAAAGAAAATAAAAGAAAAGGCTGAAGAAATAGAGCAAGAAAAGAAAAAAGAACTTGAAAGAGTGGCTCGTCTTACAGAAGAAGAAGGCAAGGCCGAACTTCTCAGAATGCTTGAAAAGCAATATGAGGAGGATTTGGTTGTTAGGGTCCACAAACTAGAAGAAACAGGAAAAGAGGAACTTGAAAGAAAGGCTCAGGACATTTTGATTACCTCAATACACAGACTCGGCAACTCAGTTGCCAATGATGTTCTTTCTACATCTGTAGATATTCCATCAGATGAAGTCAAAGGTAAAATTATTGGTAAAGAAGGCAGAAATATAAAAGCGTTTGAGAGAATAACTGGCGTGGAGGTTATAGTGGATGATACTCCGGGCAGTATTATGATTTCTTCATTTGACCCAATAAGAAGACAAATTGCCAGAGTGGCGCTTGAAAGGCTTGTTGCAGATGGCAGGATACAGCCGGCCAAAATAGAAGAAGAAGTAGAGAAAGCAAAACAAGATATAAACAAAATTGTTAAGGAAAAGGGAGAAAAGGCGGCCTACGAGTGTGGGGTTTTCAACCTAGACCCTAGGATTATAGCTATTTTAGGAAGACTACACTTCCGCACAAGCTATGGGCAAAATGTTTTGCAACACTCCATTGAGATGGCTCATATTTCCGGCATGATTGCTGAGGAGCTTGGGGTGAATGTTGCCATTGCCAAAGCAGGGGCCTTGCTTCACGATATCGGGAAAGCTGTAGACCACGAGGTGGTGGGCACTCATGTGGAAATTGGCAGAAGAATATTGCAAAAATTTGGGGCAGATGAAAGGATTGTCCAAGCAATGCAGGCTCATCACGAGGAATACCCTTATGAAACACCAGAATCCATCATTGTGCAGGTAGCAGATGCTATATCTGGTGGTCGTCCGGGGGCAAGAAGAGACACGGTGGAAAACTATCTCAAAAGACTCGGAGACTTGGAGGCTATTGCCAACTCTATGCCGGGGGTGGAAAAGTCTTACGCCTTGCAGGCAGGTAGAGAGGTCAGGATATTTGTTACCCCAGAGCAGGTGACTGATTTGGAGGCTAGAAATATGGCCCGTGAGATAGCTGTCAGGATAGAAAATGAGCTTAAATACCCAGGGGAGATCAAAGTCAATGTTATAAGAGAGTCCAGGGCGATTGAATTTGCTAGATAAAAGGTTAATGCTTGCCCCCGTAGCTTCCGAGCCTTGCGAGGAATGGTTCGGGGTTATTAGAGAATCTAGGGCCATTGAATTTGCAAGGTAAAATAGTTCATAAAGTTCATAAAGTACAAGGTTCATAAAGGAGGAGAAAAGAAAAGGGCTTGGGCATTCGCCCAAGCTCTGTTTTGTTGCACAAAATATGGCTTAATATATAATGTTTCAGAGGAGAAAACGGCACTTCTGGGGTATTTCTCCAATTTATAAAGACCCCGTGGTCGAAACAATCCACATGGATAAAATTTCAATTTGATTATTAAATTTAATATTTTAACAATATGAATAAGCAAAGTATTGTTGAGAAAGTTCACGAGAAAATCGGTGGAACAAAAGTTTCCGCAGAATTAGCAGTTGATACTGTTGTTGATACTATCGTAAGCGGTTTAAAATCTGGGAATGAAGTATCAATCGCAGGACTCGGCATTTTCTCAGCTAAAACAAGAGCCGCAAGACAAGCTCGCAATCCACGAACAGGAGCAAGTATCCAAGTTCCTGCAATGCGTGTGCCAAAATTTCGCGCAGCAAAAGCTCTGAAAGATGCGGTTCGATAAAATAAATCTCGAGATTTATTTTCCACTTACAAAAAATCCGCTACACGCGGATTTTTTGTTTCTAATATTTTGATGTGTAATATTTTTGAATTAGTTCGAACGCACTTTTCCGAAAAAATCCCCCCGCGAAAATTCGGAAAGGCGGCGGAGCCGCACCGCTGACAATTTTCCTTCGATAAACTCAGGATGGTGAGCTTGTCGAACCACAAGTTTTTCTTTGACGGCATTAAAATTATGACTTATTCAATTTCCTCTCCAAATCTTCTAAATAATAATATGGTGCCGATTTTATTTCAATCGCTCGCCTTACTTCCGCAAGAACTAATGGCTTATTTTTCTTTGCAAGTTTCAATAAAAGAGCAAAGAAAGTGCAGCTTCCGTGCTTGCCAGTTTCTTGAACATTTAACATCTGAATTAAAATTGGTACTAAAATTTTTGGCGGGAATATTAAAGATTCCGAGACAAATTTTCTTTCTCCAAAAATTTTATCACCAACCCTTTCAATTTTTTGTAAAGCAACTTGCAATTTTTTCACTTGCGGTTTTGGTAATTTCTCAAGAAAGGGTTTTATGTTTATTGTTTTCCGATCAATTAACTCTTTCTCCAAAAAGGCCACTACCCATTCATTAGAAAAATTTACCAAACTATGAAAATTACCCCAACCATTTTCTTTAACGACATAAAACCAATTTTTCCAAGACTTAACTTGGCTTTTGCAATACTTTTCAGAAAACCTCGCGTAAGCGGATGTTTTTTCCGTGAGAATATTCCTAGAGGTGGAAAAACTAAATTTTATTTCTCTTATAAGTGGTTTAAATCCCTTTTTGGTTGGGTTAATTTTACCAAGAATTTTTATCTTCGCCTTTCTCGCTTCTGGGTGGGGATTCAACAGATTTTCTTCATCGCCCGTAGAGCCACGCGGTGGAAACACAATAATTCTCTTTACAAGTTTTGCATCCTCGCTTTTCAAGCGAACAAAAAAACAAGCTGGTCTTGTAATTATTTCAACTTCTCCGTTACCAAGGAATTTTTTGAGAGTTTTTTGGAAAAGCGAGGATTTATAGATTTCATAAAAATTGGATTGCATAGCATGATTAAAAAATTTTCTTCCCCCAAAATGCGAAATCGTGAATTCGTTTTTACCCCCAAAATTGAATACAAATTAGTCGCCGA
>CAYHGJ010000003.1:0-2045 GCA_964356235.1 uncultured Candidatus Saccharibacteria bacterium
TATTTTGATAATAATAAAAAAGTAGAAAACATGGATACAACAAGTGACGCTGTGGGGCAGGTGGTAGTATTGAAAACAAATTTGGGAGATATAGAGATCGCGCTTCTCGGTGAGGTGCCAAACACAACTGCCAATTTTCTCAAACTAGCAAATGAAGGATTTTATAATGGCACAAAATTTCATAGAGTTATAAAGGACTTCATGATCCAAGGAGGAGACCCAAACAGCAAGGGAGACAACAAGTCCACTTATGGTATGGGAGGACCTGGCTATATGTTCGCCGATGAGCCATATACGACAAAGCTTGAGAAGGGCATAGTAGCCATGGCAAACTCTGGTCCTGACACAAACGGCAGTCAATTTTTCATAATTACAGCAGATGCTACGCCATGGCTACAAGGTAAGCACACAGCCTTTGGCAAAGTTATATCCGGTATGGATGTTGTAGAGAAAATCGAGGAAGTGGTGGTTGACAAGAAGGATATTCCTGTGCAAGATATAGTGTTAGAAGGAGTTCTAATCAAGTAGGAAACAAAGGGAGGTCTCGATGGGTGTCAAAGACTTTCGGGAGTGGGGTAGTTTTTTGCCACTCTTGGTTTTTCTATATTATGTTTTGTCTGGGCTTTTGCTTTGGTTGGTGTTGAAAAGAATTGGCACACATCAAAAAAAAGAAGAAACAAAAATCACTACTGTTCGTTATACCATTGGTGATGTTGTGCAGAGCATCAGATTTTATGACGAGGCACTCGGACACAGGCATATAGATCATGACTTTATGCAGATGTATCACTCTGTAAAAGTGAAATTGACAGAAACCATATACAGAGAGACTTTTGATTTTCTGAAAGGTCAAGATTTTGTTGTTGGGTCACTATTTTGGCTCAATAAGGAACAAAAACTTGGTCCAGAGTCTTTGATCATATTTGAAGAAATGAAAGACCTGGCTGTCTCTCAGCTGCATGCTTCTAGAAACGGCGCTTAGCGCCGTTTTTGTTTAGGTGTTTTTTATTTGAGGTCTCACTGGATTATTTTTTACTCAAAAATATATACATGCACATGGTACCATTCGTACGAATGGTACCATGTGCACGCGTTTGAAAGTTTATGTGTTTGTCAATGTTTATATTTTTCTATTTTATCCCTCTTTTGAAATCCTCATAACTCATTTCGTGCTTGCCTTCTGGAATAATTTTTTTAATTATAAATTGCCCGTCTACGAAATCTGCATCTGTGATTTTTATACGCACATCTTTGCCTTTTATGTTTTGTAAAAAATAAGTGCTTGGCCAAGGATTGAGGGCTAAAAATTTCAAATAGTTTTCACGAGGGTTTCCAGATAGGTCAAGGAGGCCGTGTTCTTTTTTTATCATTTTACAAACAGTGGCTTTTTGGTGGTTTTGTTTTTTGCCATTTATTTCGCCGGAGAGATACTTGGGTAATGTTTCTACCAAAAGTTTACCGCTTTCATCTGCCAGTACTTCTATAAGATCTTCAAATTTCTTAGGCATTTCTACATCTATCTTTTTTTGAGCAAGGATGGCACCGTGGTCCATGAGCGCATCCATAAGCATTATGGTTGTGCCCACCTCTTTTTCGTCAGATAGGATCTGGGCTTGGATAGGGGATGGGCCACGGTACTTGGGCAAAAGAGAAGGGTGAACATTTATGTTGCCTTTTTTTGCTATATCCAAAAATTTTTGGGGTATGATTTTGCCATATGCGCAAACGATAAAAATATCCCACTGCCCAAGTGAAGTAATTTTTTCATATGTTTCATCATCAAGTTTGAGAGGTTGCAAGACTTCAATATTTTGAGCGAGTGCCCACTTCTTTGTTTCTGGCATGGATAGCTCTAAGCCACGCCCTTTTGTTTTGTCGGGAGAAGAAATTATAAGAGAGGGCAGAAAACCTGCTTTTTCAAGGTGGTTTAATATGACCACAGATATTTCTGGCGTGCCGAAGAATGCAAATCTTAAGTTCATAAAGTTAAAAGTTCATAAAGTTCATAAAGTGGAATCAAAAAATATTAGATCTCTGCTTCTTTG
>CAYHGJ010000003.1:2145-15177 GCA_964356235.1 uncultured Candidatus Saccharibacteria bacterium
AAGTTCATAAAGTTCATAAAGTGGAATCAAAAAATATTAGATCTCTGCTTCTTTGATCTCATTTTGTGGCGGAAGCTCTACTAGGTTTCTTGCTTTATCGGTAAAAAGGACACCATCAAGATGGTCTGACTCGTGTTGGAATATTTGAGAGAGAAGCCCTCCTTTTTCCATAACAAATTCGTTTCCTTTTTCATTGAGGGCTTTTATTTTTGTTTTTTTGGCTCTTTTTACAAGACCATAAAACCATCTTACAGAAAGACATCCCTCATCCATAAGTTCTGTCTCTTTTGATTTTTTTAAAATACTCGGGTTTATGAAAACAACATCTTTTGGTGTGGTGTGTTCTTTTTTGCGGAACATTTTGCCGGAGATTACAAAAATGCGAAGTGGTTTGCCGATTTGCGGAGCTGCGATAGCAACTCCGTCAGCTTCTTTATCCAAAGCCTCCCTCATAAAGAGGATGATGTTTTGGATTTTGGTAGTTTTGATATCGTCTTTTGTCACTTCTTTGGCAAGACCTCTTAAAACCTTTGCATTTTTGCCAACAATCTTTGTCATAGGATAATTATAAAGGAGAATTTAGTATTTGACAATTTATTATAGGGGTGCTTTAATGGTGAGAGAAGAAATAAAAGTAAGATCGGAGAACCAAGATGAGACGGACATTTTTCTGTGCTGGGCTCAAACATCGGTTTGAAGGTGGCAGGCTGGAAGTACTTGTTATCCGCTTTCTTCAACCGGTAAGGAAGGGGAACATTTCCGGCCCGAGGAGTATCAGGATCAAATTTCCTGGGGGCATGCAAGAGCTCCGGGAAGTTGAAAAACTGCGCGCCATTGAGGACGCAGGCGAGACGCCTGATGCTTTGGGCGCGGAGATTGATGCTGTGCAAGACAGCGTACTTCGTCGAGAATTGCAACAGGAGATTGGAGGAGAGGCATTTCGTGTTATCTCACACGAGCATCTCTTGACCATCTGCAATGACTCTGACAACAATCGTAGTGAGCAGCATATCCAGAGGTGGGACACCTTTGACTATAGCGGGTCGCTACGCACGGGCGTCATTGATGACGGCGAAGACCGTCTCTATGTGCCCGAATTTGTAGACGCTAAAAAGTTACACCAAATGCCAGAGCTTCTGCCAAGCGCAAGACTTGCGCTTGAATCTCTATTTCTTAGACTTTCGGAGAAATTTGTGAAAGTAAGGGATATCATTGTGGAACTTGGCTTGGAGCCAGACTTAAACTTTGCAAAAACAAATCACAAGTTTGCCCGGACCGTGCGCTGACGCGTACGGTTTTTTTATTCTAGATTTTAAGGTTACACCCCAAACACAAAAGTCTTGCAAAAATCATCAAATAGGTTATAATCTCGCTTTATGACAGTACGAATGCGACATACCCGTTCTCAGACGGCAAATAGAAGGTCTCATCACGCGCTTCTTACACCCAGGTTAAGCAAGTGTCCTGATTGTGGTGCTATGCATCAAAGGCATAGAGTTTGTGATAGGTGCGGTAAATACCGTGGACGCCTTTTGGCCGACATACCTTCAAAGTTGAAAGCTAGGATGGAGAAGAGAAAGGCCAAACTTCGCTCTATGGGCGAGGAGGCAACAAAGGAAGAAAATGTTAAAGAAAAATCTTCTAAGAAAAAATCTGTTAAAGAGGAAGATTTGAAAGAAAACAAATAATTGCTAGATTAAACTTTGCTTAGAAATGCAAGGTTTAATTTTTGAAAATTTTTGTTTTCACTTGGCAAATCAGCATAGTACCTGTAAAATATAATATAGAGCTTATGGCTAATAGACATCTATCAAGGTCAATAGCAGTTCAAACACTTTTCGAGGTAGATTTTCGATCTTTTGATGGCCCGGTGGTGCGAGAAATTTTAGAAAGAAACGCAAGAGAGTTTGCTCCTCTTGTGGCGGACATTTCTTTTATGAAAAATCTTGTATCTGGCATCTTGGGGAAGAAAGAAAATTTGGATCGAATCATAGAGAAAGCGGCCCCCGACTGGCCGATTGATAAAATATCAGGAATAGATAGAAATGTTCTCAGACTCGGTCTTTACGAACTATTGTTTGGAGATCCGGGGGAGGTTCCCCCGAAAGTAGCTATAAATGAAGCAATAGAGATTGCTAAGACTTTTGGTGGCGAAAATAGTGGTAAATTTGTAAATGGTGTCTTGGGTACAGTATACAAAGAAATAGGAGAGCCCGGCAAGGACGAGGTATCAGCAAGAAAACCAAACAAGTTTAATATACCCTATGACAAAATGCCGATAGAAAAACTAGGCGGTTCTGTTGTTTTTGCCGAAAAAGGCGGTAGTTATTTTATTGCTTTGGTCCATGATGTTTTTGGTCATTGGACTTTGCCAAAGGGTCACCTCGAGGGGGATGAGAGTGATGAAGAGGCGACTCTTCGAGAAATCAAAGAAGAGATTGGCATTGATGTTTCGATACAGGAGGAGCTTGGTTCAAACGAATACATAGCTTCTGACCCAGAAAAAGGCAAAATACGAAAACAAGTGAAATATTATCTTTCTCGCGGTGATTACCAAGACCTGACGCTTGGCACAACGGGGGGACTTGATGATGTGAAGTGGTTTCGTCTGCAAGATATTTTGGACTTAAATTTTTATGATGATATTTTGCCCATCATCACCAAAGCTCTAAAAATTCTACAAGACAAAAGCACACAATAACACCACCATGAAGTAGTGACACAGGCTGGCTACATCTGCGGTTGGTATAAATAAAAATAATCAGAAAACATGAAAGAGATTAAAGATTTAGAGAAAATATTGATGGTTAATTTTGACAATCACAATATTTTGCTACAAGCGCTTACTCATCGCTCATATATAAATGAAAATAAAAGCCAAAAACTTTCCCATAATGAAAGATTGGAGTTTTTGGGGGACGCGGTATTGGAGCTTGTAGTCACAGAATTTCTATATACTAAATTTCCAGATAAAGCAGAGGGAGAACTGACCGCTTTTAGGGCGTCACTTGTAAATACATATACACTTTCCGAAGCGTCAGAGAAACTCAGACTTAACGATTTTATTTTGTTGTCAAAAGGGGAGAGCAAGGATACAGGCAGAGCCAGACAATATATATTGGCGAATACTTTTGAAGCTATTGTTGGCGCTATTTATCTTGATAAAGGTTTTAAAAAAGCGCGCGATTTTATTGCGGACAACCTATTTGATCTTATAGACAATATTATAGAGAAAAGACTTTGGCAGGATGCGAAGAGTCTTTTTCAGGAGCTTGCTCAGGATAAGGTAGGCATCACTCCGCTTTATAAGACCATAAAAGAGCAGGGGCCAGACCACAACAAACTTTTTACTATCGGGGTTTATCTTGAAGAGGAACTTGTGGCAACAGGCGATGGCCAATCAAAACAGGAGGCAGAGCAAGAGGCGGCAAGAAACGCCATAGATAAAAAGAATTGGGATAATGATAATGCTTAAAGAGTTGGAAATAGTTGGTTTTAAGTCCTTTGCAAAAAAGGAAGTTTTGGAGTTCAAAACGCCTATTTCTGCTATTGTTGGTCCAAATGGCTCGGGCAAGTCCAATGTCGCCGAAGCCTTGCGTTTTGTGCTTGGCGAGCAATCCATAAAATCTATGCGAGGCAAAAAGGGTGAAGATCTTATTTTTAATGGCACAGGGAAACTCCAAAGAAGTAACCGCGCATTTGTTCGAATAGTTTTTGATAACAGGCAGAAAATGTTCAACCTGGACTATGAAGATGTTGTTATAGAGAGAGTGGTGCACAGAGATGGCAATAATGAATACATCATAAATGGCACAGAAGTAAGACTAAGGGATATCTTGGAGCTTCTTTCCGGAGCAAATATCGGAGCATCGGGGCATCATATCATTTCTCAGGGAGAGGCAGACAGAATACTTTCTGTATCCCCAAAAGAAAGAAAGGGAATAATAGAAGATGCTTTGGGTCTCAAAATATATCAATACAAAAAAGAAGAAAGTATTAGAAAACTTGAAAAAACTGAGATAAATATAAAGCAGGTAGAAAGTTTGCGCCATGAGATTGCTCCGCATTTGAAATTTTTGGAAAAACAGGTGGAGAAGATAGAAAAGCTTGAAATGATGAAGGAGGGCCTCAAAAAGCTGTGTCTTGAATATTTCCGTAGAGAAAGCTGGTATCTTGATTTGTCATTTAAAAAAATAAGAGGAGAAAGAAAGGGTCCAGAGGATGAACTTCAAAAACTTGAAGCTGAACTTTCAAAAGCCAAAAAGCTTTTGGAAAATGGCTCCGACCACTTTCAGATGCACACTCTCTCTACTTTTGAAAAAAATCTTGAAGAGAAAAGGAGGGAGGTGTCTGACCTGGAAAGAGAGCTTGGCAGGCTAGAAGGAGAAATATCATCTGCAGAAAAAAATCTTTCTAGACAAAGGGACTTTTTGAGTAAACAAGAGACCACTAGTGTCGCCCTTTCTGATGTAAAAATTTTAAGCGACGAAATATACGAGATATCAGAGGGGGCATACCAAGAGCAAGATGTCTTTAAACTTCAATCCACCATACGAAAGATAAAAGAGGCGGTAGCATATTTTTTGAAAAAATCTGTTGGCCAAAACAAAAATAATGATGAGCTTCTATCTACTCTCGGTGGCGAGATAGACATTTTGAATAACAAAAAGACAGAGCTTGAAAGAAGATTAAATGATGAGAAAAATTCGTTGAGTATGGCAAAGGGGGCCTATTCTTCAAAAAGAGGGGAGATAGAGCGAGAAAAAGATTCATATAAAGACGCAGAAAAAGAAATATACAAAATAATGGCGAAACAAAATGAGCTTCGCTCCATTCTAAACTTCCACAGACTTCTTGAAGATAAGCTTATCTTAGAAAAAGAAGAACACGAAAGAGAGCTTGCAGAGGCCATTGTGCTTGTAGGCAGAGATGCTGTTGCATATGATAATGTTGAAATAAGAGAAGGAGATAAGCTGGTAGGTGCAAGTGAGGCATATCTTGAAGATAGAAAAAGACAAGAAGAAAGGAAAAAAAATATTGAAAGAATAAAGATAAGAATAGAAGACCAAGGTATCTCCGGAGAGGGTGATTTGATGAAAGAATATAAAGAAACGGAAGAAAGGGATTTGTTTTTGGGAAAGGAACTTAGAGATCTGGGCGCTTCAGCTTTGTCTCTTGGAGATTTGATAAAAGATTTGGAGGAAAAACTTGATGTAGAGTTTAAGAGTGGAATACAAAAGATAAACAATGAATTTAAGAAGTTTTTCTCTATGATGTTTGGAGGTGGGGAGGCGATGCTTTCTGTCATCGCACAAGTGCGAAAGAGAAGAAAAGATACTGATATTGACCTTGATATGATGGAGGAAGAAATGGTAGATGAAGAAGAAACAGAAGAGGGTATAGAGGTCCATGTCAGCTTGCCACACAAAAAAACAAAGGGACTGATGATGCTTTCTGGCGGGGAGCGTGCTTTGACCTCGATCGCACTTCTCTTTGCTATTTCTCAAGTAAATCCACCTCCATTTGTTGTTTTGGATGAGACAGATGCGGCACTTGATGAAGCCAATTCTAGAAAATATGCTGATATGGTAAAAACTCTCTCCAATCATTCTCAGATAATTTTGATAACACACAATAGAGAGACAATGACTAGCGCCGGGGTGCTCTATGGGGTGACTATGGGAGGGGATGGAGTTTCAAAACTTCTTTCGGTTTCTTTTGATGAGGCCACTGGATACGCCAAGTAAAATGTTCAATTGGTATTAGTTTGGCGATATTATAAAAAGGATCATGTAATCGTGCTTGTCTGGCAATGTAGGCAGGGAAGTAAAAATGGGCAAGATTTATGTGGGCTACACAGCAAAAGAACGCTCTGTGTAGTCATTTTTTATTAAAATCAAAAATAATGCTTGACAAAGTGTCAAGCATTTGCTATAATATGGAGAGTAGAAGTGAGATTTAAAAAAACGCTCGTAAAGGGCATAAAACCGAGGGCCACCATGGTGGTTCTCAAGGAGAGAAAAGATGGGTTTGCTCATTGTTGTTGCTACGGTGGCGCTTGCCATCGCTATCGGAATTCTCATCTTTGCGAAGAAGGACTTTGAGTCCTTCTGTGCAAAGATGGAGCTCACCTCCTCCACCAAGGTGGGGGGGGTGGAGGATTCCGGTCCTCCGATTCCATCCCGCCTTCTCGGCGGGCACAACGGCAGGGGCGAGCGACGTTCACCTCTGGCGCGCCGGCGCAAGCTCGCGCGCATGCGCGCCTGCTGATAACAGGCGCGCAATCACATGATTCCCAGTCCCTAAAAATCGGGGAGAACTGGGGAAAACGAGAAAGGGGACGAAATGGGTAGCGGTGGCCTGCCGCTGATACACCCTTCCCGCCGAGGATGGCGGGAGGCAATCCCTTCCTGAAAGATGGAAGGTGCTGGTTGCAGGGAGGCACCCTGTGACTACGGAGAGACGAGCGTAAATTTAACCTCTCCAAACTGGGCGATCCGCTTCGCGGGTTGCCCTTTTTCTTTTTGCCATACTGTTTGGGAGAACATCTTTCAACAACTTTCAACAACTTTGAACAACTTTCCAATAATGCCCATGGTACCATTCGTACGAATGGTACCATGGGTGTTTTGTGTATGTCCTGTATGTGTTTTGCATATGTTCCGTATGTATTTATTACAGGAAACTTTCTGGGTCAAATTTTATACTAAATTTGGGTGGCAGTGTTTTTAGTTTTTGTAGCAAGGTTTTTTCTGGCCACTCTCCTTTTTTTATTTTAAATAACGCGTTTATGACAGATTTGCCCTTTGTGTTCATAGAAAGAGCGGGAAAAATGTCAATAGCATAATCCTTAAAGTCTTCTTGCAAAACAGTCATTTCTTTTGTGATTGTATTTTTGTCACCAGAGAGTGATATTTTTATAAAATCAAAAAATGGTGGAAAATCAAAACCCTTTCTTTCTTCTACTTCATCTCTATAAAAATCAAGCAAGTTTCCGGTGGCGCCGGCTTTAATGGAGGATTGTTCTGGGTTTCTTGTTTGTACTAAAAATTTCCGTGTAGCATAAGAGCGCATCTCTAAAATAATGCCGAGCACTTTTTCATTTATTCTAAAATCCGGCACGGAAAACAGCGCGTCAATAGAAGCTACTGCCACATTTTCGGCGCTACTTGTGTAAGGAATGGCAAGCTCAGTTCCCAGAAGTATACTCCCAGGACTTTCATGCCACTTTTCTATCTCCAAAATAACACTTTTTTCTGTTTTTTTGCTGTCACTATCTACTTTGAATATTTTAATATCCGGATATTTCTCTTTTAGCTCTTCTTCTATTGTTTCAATACCGATACCGAGAGGCACAAGTTTCCAACTACCACAAAAGAGACATTTTCTCTCTGGGTTTTCTATATTGTTGCATCTGTGACAAAGGTAAATTTTTTTTGATGCATTTTTGTGGAGAGTGATAGGAGTGTTGCAGTTTCCGCACTTCACTATTTCGCCACAATCGCCACAGACTGTTGTCGGTGAAAGTCCGCGACGGGCGGAAAATATAAACATGTTTTGATTGTTCTCTTTGGTTGTTTCAATAAGTGCTCTGATTTCAGGCGAAAGGGTGGAGAAATCTTTTTTTTCTTCATCTATCGGGGTGCGCATATCCACAAGCGATACCTCGGCGCCTGTCAGGTATTTAAACTTTGGTGGGAGGATATTTGAGAGGTCATTGTTCCTAAATCGCCACATTGTTTCTACTCGTAGGGCGATATCTCCAAAGATCACCCGTCCTTTGATTTTGTCAGCATAGATTTCAGCAAATTTTCTTATATCAATATATGGTTTGGTTTGCAGTTTGTAATGTCTAGAACTTTCTTTGTCCACTATGATAAGCCCGAGGTCATTTCTAGGTATTGAAAGAAAAGTGCCTGTCGATATCACTATTATCGGATGTTTTTCTTTAACCGCTTTGTTCCACAAGTGCAAGATGTCTTTGTCTTTTAAGCCGTTATGAAATGTATAACTGTATTCTTCTATACCTTTTTCTAATATTTTGCCGACTTTTTTGACATCAACATTTGTTGGCAAGCAAAAAAATACGGATTTATTTTTTGCGAACTCTTCTCTTATTATGCTTTTATAAAGAGCCATTCTCTCATCTGTTTCGTCTTGGCTTATTAGATGCTCTGACACCACTCCTGGCATCTCTTTTTTCTCTGGTATCTCACTTAGTGCCACTTTATTAGCATTTTCTAGTATAGTTTTTGGAGAAAGAGCGCTAAGTACAGAGCCAGCACTTCCTATGAATATGTCAGATGATGCGTTTACCGCTTCTATAAATGGTTTGGAAAAAATGGCGCCACTTTTTACTTTGGCGATTTTTTTTAGGGCGAAGGGGCTTTCTTTTAGGGACATCTTTTGGCTTGATATGCTATCTGATTTTAGCACTAGGGCGTTTATGAGGCGTCCTCTTATTGGGGCGGAAACTATGGTGCCGGCGGTCAGCGGGTCTTTGTGAAAATAACTCAAAGTGTCCTTGCTTGGGCCCCTTTTGATTGGGATTGTTTCTATTATGTACATCCGGTAGTAGAAAATGGCATTATTGCTTTTCGCAATTGCGAATTGTTGTTATACCACTTTATAGTTAATATTGGCATCTTATAATTTTACCCCATTTTTATGCAATTGCGATGCCATTTTTCACTACTGGATACATTTTATTATTAGCCCTATAGTAGAAACTTCTGTTTAACTACGGGATCACTACGGGATACATCTGTTCTATTAGCTGTGTAGCAGAAACTCTATTTTCTGGAGAATTTATATACTAATCAAAATGAGGGACCCTTCATCTTTTGCATATAGAAAGCCATCTTTTATGCGAAATTCAGGACTCTTGCCCTCAAAAATGGGTTGCAGGTTTTGAGTTCCTTGTGGGTTGAGCTCGAGTGCAAAAATGCCTTTTTCTATTGCGATTATTAAAACATCATCTCTGTCTTTGAAAAAACTCATATTACGGAGCTTTGTTGTCGGTTTGAACACAGCGGTTTTCTGGCACTTTTCTGTTTCTTTGTCGCAGAGGTATTCTGGGGCGTCATTTTTGTCGGCGAGCCATTTGGCAAAAATCTGACCATCTTCATAGGAAATTGTTACAACTTCATTTTTTGAGACGAGCTCTTTATCTGGATCGTTTGGTATATCAAATAATGGAGCGATTTCTTTGTATTCTTTTGTTTGATTTCCTATCATCACCCCGCTTGGATTTTGTAAAACAAAGAAAGGACGAATGGTGGTTGTATTTTTGTCTTTGATTTCTACATTTTCAAGATATGGCCAGAAACCAAATTTTGAAATGAGAATAGAGTGGAACCCCGGAGCAAGTTTTAAAGAAATATTCCCTTTTCTTATTCCTACTGACTGATTGTCTAAAAAGATTTCTGATTCTTCGGGAAGGTCCAGTATATTCACTTCTGTCGCTTTGGTTATGCCGAAGGTGCCCACTCTTATGCCAAAGGCGTATAGTGATACCACAACAAGTAAAATAATCCCAAGGATTATGATCATGGCCTTGATCCCAAAGCCAGCCGTTTTTTTATTTTTTGCTTTCATGACTTTATATACTAGGTCAAAATGGTCACTTTGTAAAATATTGAGAAACAGTTTAATATAGACCTAACTTACGGGTATATGTCTTTATTTTCAAAAAAACTTGGTATAGACCTCGGGACGGCAAACATACTTGTCTATGTTCCTGGCAAAGGTATTGTCTTAAACGAGCCCTCTGTGGTGGCAGTATCACAAGAAGATAACAGGATTTTGGCTGTGGGTGTAGAGGCAAAAAGGATGGTTGGCAAAACCCCTGATAATATTATTGCTTACAAACCAATGAAAGATGGGGTTATTGCTGATTATAGAGTGACTGAGGCGATGCTTAGGTATTATATGAATAAAGCACTGGGGCGGTTTAATCTTTGGAAGCCGGAAGTGATGGTTTCTGTGCCAGCAGGGGTAACATCCACAGAAAGACGAGCAGTTATAGAGGCGGCCATGAAAGCGGGAGCCAAAAATGCATATATTGTCAAAGAGCCGATTCTTGCTGCCATTGGGGCCGGTATACCAATACATGAGCCACAAGGATATATGGTGGTGGATATAGGTGGAGGCACCACTGACGTGGCTGTTATATCTCTCGGCGGGATTGTCGCTTCTACTTCTGTGAAATGTGCTGGTAATAGGATTGATCAATCAATAAGCGATTATATAAAAAAAGTTTTCAATCTTTCTATCGGAGACAAGACGGCAGAAGAAATAAAAATAAAAATCGGCTCGGCTATACCACTTGAAGAAGAGCTTACTATGACTGTGAGGGGTAGAGATTTTATTACAGGACTTCCTCGCACCGCTGATGTTTCAAGCAATGAGATAGTAAAAGCAATCAACAAGGAGCTTCGCGAAATCATTAAAGCCATAAAGGATGTTTTCCAAGAGACTCCGCCAGAGCTTGCGGCAGATATTATTGATCGGGGTATTGTCATGACAGGGGGGACCTCACAGCTTCGCAACATCCCAGAGCTTGTATATAGACGCACCGGAGTGAAGGCGGAAATGGCAAAGGATCCGCTATATTGTGTAGCAAAGGGCACGGGCATAGCACTTGAACATTTGGAGACATATAAGAAATCCATAATAGCCAAGAGATAATAATGGTAATCTGCTAATGAATGCGAATGTCACAAATTTTAATGTATTTATTTGGGATATTTGTAAACTGACATTGTGAATAATAATTTATTCTCACATCATGCGTATTTTTCCGTAGGAGGTAGAGAAGTAGCGGAAAAAATAAAAGAAAAAATAAATCAATCGGGGTTTCGTGTTTCCGGTAATCCTGATTTTTGGCATAATCACTATGAAAAATTTGGCATAAATGAGGCTTGGGCGCTACGCGATGCGGACACTCGCGCTTTATTTGGGGATAAGAAAATATATCTTATATCATATGATAGTATTACCACAGAGGCGCAAAACGCGCTTCTTAAAACTATTGAAGAACCAAGAGCTAATAGTCACTTTTTTATTTGTGTAAACAGGGAAGAGGAGATGTTGCTAACCCTCCGATCAAGATTATTGAAACTTGATACTTTTGAAAATGTCAAAAAAGATGGTGGTAAAGATGTAGTAGATTTTTTAAAAATGGGATTGGACGAAAGGTTGGTCTTTGCGCATAAATTTTCCGAAGATATTAAAAAAGAAAAAAGAAATAAAAAGGATGCGATAGATTTTCTAAACGATTTGGAAAAAACTTTATACGAAAAGCAGAAAAAAGGAGAGGTAAGAATTTCAAAGAGATTTTTGGAGATTAAAAAATTTGCTTCTATAAACGGGGCTTCTATAAAAATGATATTTGAAGAGGTGGCTATTGAGTTGCCAGTTGTCGGTTAGGAGTTACGAGACCAATAGATAAAAGAACAGCGCCCAAAGGTGCTGTCAGAAAAACATAATTCTCGTTTTGTTGTGGTCTCCCCGGATATGTTTTCCGAGGGGGGCAACTTGAAGATGTGAATAAACCTCAGTCATTTTGACCTCATATCTAGGAATTTTCCCGACCTTGTTTATCATTTCCTCAGTAGCGGGGTCTAGTATTATTTTTTTGAGATATTCTTTTAGTACCTCTCACTCATCGCCCCTGTTATAAACCCTTATGAGGACTGGTACCTTCAGTCCAAAGTAGTTTGATGATTTTACCATTGACTATTTGAAGCTCTGGTATGCCAACCACTGCGATAAACTCATATCTTATCATCTGCCTCCTTATTCTTTTCTGGCTTCTTTTTAGTATTAAAATGAGAAGTATGTAAAAACAGCACCAAACAAAAAGCCCCCCTCTGGGGGCAATGACAATCAGATGTGGAAGGGAGCTCCCCAACCAAAGGAAACGGTCTGGAGGTCTATAACCTTAGTGATCTTGGCGTTTTTTGGTACCTCCCAAACCTTTAACTCAAAATACTTTCTAGGTGTCTCTCTATCTGTGAGGCCCTCATTTAGGGCCTTTAATACATCCGGATCTTTTTCGGGCAACTTCTTGAGGAGAGTTGTAATAGCACTTTCCATATCTTCTTCTAACACTATAAAAGACTCTTTTTCACCCATGAGAAGTGGTGGGCCGATCGGCCCAAAGTGATCGGTGTTTAATACAGGAGCCCTCACTTCGATGTAAAACATGTGGCACCTCCGACGTCTATACTACTGTTGTTTTGATATTTGTCAACTGGGGCCTCTTTGTTATACGTTTGCTATAATTGATGCGTGGTGGCAAAGAAACGAAAAGTGGCGATTTTTGATATAGACGGAACTATTTTTAGGTCCAGCCTTTTGATAGAGCTTGTGGAAACCCTTATTGACATGGGCATTTTTGATAAAAAATTGAGAAGCAAGTATTTGGAAGAAAAAGAATTGTGGCAGGACAGGAGGGGGAGGTATGATGACTACATATACAAGGTGGTTGATGTCTATGTGGAAAATATTAAAGGGGTTGAATATGGTGATTTTGATAGAGCAGTCAAGGTTGTTGTACAGAGGAATAAAAATAGAATTTATAGGTTTACTAGGGATTTGATAAAGGATTTGAAGAGAAAGAAGTTTTTTCTTCTAGCTATATCTCAATCACCGCGTGGGATAATAGATCCGTTTTGTAAAAATCTTGGGTTTGATAAAGTCTATGGCAGATTTTATGAGCTTGGTCCGACAAATCGGTTTACTGGCAAAATAGTGGATGAACATATCATTGCCAACAAAGCCAATATTGTCAGAAGGGCGGTAGAAAAAGAAAATCTGACACTAGCTGGGTCATACGGGGTGGGGGATACCGAGGACGATTATTCTTTCTTGGAGATGGTGGAGAATCCTATTTGTTTCAACCCAAATACAAAATTGTTGAAACACGCAAGAAGAAACAAATGGAAGGTCGTTATTGAGAGAAAAGATGCCATTTATGAAATAAAGATTTAGGTGCTTCGCACTGATTTTTTTGATAGCACTTTGAAG
>CAYHGJ010000003.1:15277-32721 GCA_964356235.1 uncultured Candidatus Saccharibacteria bacterium
TTATGAAATAAAGATTTAGGTGCTTCGCACTGATTTTTTTGATAGCACTTTGAAGAGCACGCATATTTGCCAGCTGGCAAATTGCTCTGCTTTGCTACTCGCCTGTGCAAGGCCTTCAAAGTGCTATCATGGAGTTGTTAAATGCAAAGAGTTATTAGAGCAAATATTAGTGTAAAAAATAAAATGATAATTGAAGTGAGGGTCAAAGCTAATGCCAAAACAGATAGTATAAAAGAGATAAAACCTGGCAGTTTTGAAATGAGGGTGAAGGATGTGCCAGAGAAAGGTAGAGCAAACCTAAAAATTATTAAAATACTTTCCGAGAAGTTGGGCGTATCTAAAAGTAGAATATCCATAAAAAAGGGTGCTTCATCAAAGGTTAAATGGTTTGAAATTCTATAAAACTTGTTTTAAAGGGTATATTCTTATAAAATCTGTGAATGTATGGGTTTTAATCAGTATAAAAAAAGAATAGAAGAAATAGAGGAGTGGTTAACAACAGAGCTTGCTAGTATCCACACAGGGAGAGCTACGCCAGCTGTGCTTGATCGCATAAGTGTAGAGGCCTATGGAGCGAGGGTCTCAATAAAGGAAGTGGCTGGAATAAACATAGAAAATGCTAGGACACTACGCATCACCCCTTGGGATTTGGCTCAAATAAAGTCAATAGAAAAAGCCATCACTACTTCTGATTTGGGACTTTCTGTTTCTGTTGATGATAAGGGTATACGAGCTTCTTTTCCAGAGCTTTCTTCTGAAAGGCGTGATGCCTTGGTAAAGGTTATTAAGACGCGTCTTGAAGATGCCAGGGTTAGCTTGCGCAAAGAGAGGGAGGATGCTTGGCAATCTATACAAAAACAAGAAAAAGATAAGGTTATAAGTGAAGATGATAAATTTAGATTGAAAGATGAAATGCAGAAGATAACGGACGAGGCGAACAAAGCTCTCGAAGAGAAAATTGAAAAAAAGGAAAAAGAGGTTTTGGGCAATTAGACTTAATATTAAATAATAAATTATGGCGATACTGATATTTGTGGTAGTGCTAGCGTTTCTCATATTAGCTCACGAGTTTGGGCATTTTATTTTTGCCAAGATGTTTAAGATGAGGGTGGACGAATTTGGAGTTGGTTTTCCGCCAAAAATTTTTGGTAAAAAAATAGGTGAGACCATTTACTCGTTGAACTCTATCCCTTTTGGCGGTTTTGTTAAAATATTTGGCGAAAATCCGGAGGACGGAGTCAGTGATCCGAAAAGTTTTACGTCAAAATCAAAATGGGCGCAGGTTATGGTGCTTGTTGCCGGTGTTTTGTTTAATATGATTTTTGCTTGGCTGTTGTTAACTGGTGGCTTTTTAACAGGTATGCCAGTATCAGATGTCGGCAGGTATTCTGCTCTGCTTTTTAAAAGCAACCTGACAATAGTTTCCGTGGTAGAAGGTTCTCCGGCAGAAAAGGCCGGCCTAAAACCAGCCGGAGAGATACTCTTTGTTGAGTCAAATCAAAAAAAATTTCAAGCGGAAGATTTAACACCCGAGACTTTTCAAGAAATAATTTTAAACGGACAGGGAGAAGATGTGTCGCTTCTTTATAGAAACCCAAATGAAACAGAAAATAGATTAGCGGTTATCACCCCGTCATTTGACATTATAGATGATAAGCCAGCCATAGGTGTCTCAACAGACAGGATAGGAGTTTTGAAGCTTCCTTTTTGGCAGTCATTGAAGGAGGGGTTATACATGACTGGTTCTGTGTTTTCTTCTGTGGTTTCTGGATTTTTTACTTTGGTTAAAGATGCGCTTTCGGGTAATGCTGATATAAGAGAAGTAACCGGACCTGTTGGCATTATTGGTTTTATAGGAGATGCATCTGCTCTTGGTTTTGCTTATCTTGTTTCTTTCACCGCTTTTATATCTATAAACTTGGCTGTAATAAATCTTATTCCGTTTCCCGCGCTTGATGGTGGAAGGATTTTGTTTGTCATTATAGAAGTCATAAGAGGCAAGAATATAAGTCCAAAAGTTGCAAATGTCTTAAATCTTGTTGGTTTTATTCTACTTATGGCACTTATGGTTGTTGTTACTTATAATGATATTGCGAGGTTGGTAAGCTAGTTCATAAAGTTCATAAGGTTTATAAAGAAAGATCAAATCAAGATGAAGCAAAGTCAATTATTCATAAAAACAAAGAGAGAGGCTCCGTCAGATGAGGAGGCGCTTAACGCGAAGATTTTGGTGCGCGCTGGCTTTATCCACAAAGAAATGGCAGGGGTTTATGACTATTTGCCTTTGGGATTGAGGGTCTTAAACAAGATAGAAAACATAATCCGAGAAGAAATGAATCAAATCGGGGGGATAGAAATGCGAACTTCTATTCTCCAAAATAAAGAGATATGGGAGAAATCAAACAGGTGGGATGATGAGGTTGTAGACAATTGGTTTAAGACGAAATTGAAAAATGGAGGAGAGGTTGGGTTGTCATTTACAAACGAAGAAGCGTACGCCAATATTCTAAAACAATATGTAAGCTCTTATAAAGATTTGCCAGTTTATCCGTACGACTTTAAAAACATTTTCAGAAATGAAGTAAGGAGTAAGTCTGGGATTATGAGAGGCAAAGAGTTTTTTTGGAAAGCTCTTTATTCTTTTTCAAAAGATGAAGCAGAGCATAATGTTTTTTATGAAAAGGCAAAAATAGCTTACCAAAATATTTTCAAAAGAGCAGGTATCGGGCATTTAACTTACTTAACTTTTGCCTCTGGTGGTAGTTTTTCAAAATTTTCACATGAATTTCAGACGCTGACTCCTTTTGGCGAAGATACTATTTATCTAGATGAAAATTCTAATATCGCTATAAACAAAGAGGTTTATAATAACAATATCATCGCCGGACTCAACTTAAAGAAAGAAAATTTGGTAGAAAAAAGAGCGGTTGAGGTAGGGAACATATTCTCACTTGGCACAAAATTTTCGGAACCATTTGACCTTAAATACAAAGATGAAAATGGTGAAGATAAGCTTGTAGTTATGGGCAGTTATGGTATTGGGTTGGGGCGCCTCATGGGGACAGTGGTGGATGTGTTGGCCAAAAGCGAGAATGAAATGATTTGGCCAAAAGAGATCTCTCCATTTTCTGTGCACATTTTAGAAATAAAAGGAAAAGACGGAGAAAAAATAAAAGAAATGGCAGAAAGTATATATAAAACTCTGCAAGAAAAAAATATAGAAACTTTGTATGATGATAGAGACAAAACTTCTGGTGAAAAATTTGCTGACGCAGATCTTATCGGTATACCAAGAAGAATTATAATTGGCAAAAATTTTATAGAAAATGACACTTTGGAAATAATTGATAGGCAAACTGGAAAAACGACGGAAACAAATCCTGCTGATAGTGAAAAGCTGGTTTCTCTTTTGACCCACTAGCCCTCTCATTTTTTAGAATATAGAAACAAACAGTTGTCAAATATGCTTATTTTTTGCCATTTTAGACCTTTTCGGTTACAATGACTCTGCAAATGGCTGATAATTTTAGAGAAAAAATAAGCAGGTTTCTTTCCAATGATATTGGTATAGATTTGGGGACTGCCAATACCCTAGTATATTTTCGTGGCAAGGGCATTGTGGTAAATGAGCCTTCTATTGTCGCGGTCAACCACAAGACTTCAAGGGTGGTGGCGGTGGGGGCGGAGGCCAAGCAGATGCTTGGGAGAACTCCATCTCATATTAGTGCCGTTAAGCCACTAGTAGATGGGGTCATTTCTGACTTTGAGGTTTGTGAGGAGCTTCTATCATATTTAATAAGAAAAGTTGAGAAAGATTCAAGGAAGCTTATGGGTCCAAGAGTGGTTGTTGGTGTGCCATCTGGTATAACAAATGTTGAGACTAGGGCAGTAAAAGATGCCGCAAAAAATGCCGGAGCGCGCGAAGTTTACATAGTAGAAGAGCCAATGGCCGCGGCGCTTGGTATTCGTCTACCTATAAAAGACCCTGTGGGCAATATGGTTATAGACATAGGAGGGGGAACATCCGATATTGCTGTCATATCTTTAAACGGAATTGTAAAATCTAAAAACCTTAAAATTGCCGGAGATAAATTTAACAACGATATCATTTCTTATATTAGAGATGAGTTTAAAATTTTAATCGGAGAAAAGACTGCCGAAAATATAAAAATCGCCATTGGCTCTGTCATACCAACAAAAGGCCCGATGGAGGCAACTGTCAGGGGTAGAGATTTGGTGACTGGACTGCCAAGAGAAGTAGTTATTACTGATTCTGATATTAGAGAGGCGATGTCTCCGTCCATTGATATTTTAGTTGAGTCAATAAAAGAAGTTTTAGAAACAACACCTCCTGAAATATTGGCAGATATTATGAAAAGGGGAATTTTTTTGGTTGGAGGTGGCGCTCTTATAAACGGGCTTGATGACCTCTTGCATGAGTGGTTAAAAATCCCAATCTATATTGCCGCAGATCCGTTGACCGCAGTTGCGCGGGGGGCCGGCATGATTCTTGAAGATCTTTCATACTATAGTGAACTTTTAGTAGAAAATGATAATGAACTACCTCCTAAAAAGTAAAGAAGAAAATAACAAATATAGATTTTTCAAGATATCTATTTATATTATTTTTGTTCTTATTTTGGTTTCTATTATTTTCCCAAACGCATCAAAATCTTTGGTTAGAAGAATATCTTCTCCGTTTTGGTTTTTCAAAAATAATAGCCTAACAGGCCCGGGTGCCGAGGCTTTTCTCCACAGCAGGGAGGGGTTACTTTCTATAAACGAACAGTTAAAAGCAGAAAACGAAGAATTGCTAGTCAAAAACTCTATAGTGTTGAAGCTTGAAGAGGAGAACCTGAACATGAGAGAGATTTTAAACACTTTTGCCAAACAAAATCTTGTTTATGCTGAAGTGTTAGCCTCTCCGCCGGTTTCCTTTTTTGATACTATTGTTATCTCAAATAATGCAGAAAAAATCAGGTCTGGGGCAGAGGTCTTATCAAGTGGCGGTGTCCCAATAGGACGGGTATTAGAAGCTTCCAAGACAACCGCTTTGGTAAAATTATATTCTTCACCAGGGAGCTCTTTTCAGATTGTTTTTGATAATAATAATGATGTCATAGAAATATATGGCATGGGAGGTGGCTTTTTCAAGGTTAAAATCCCTAAAAGTATAAAAGTTTTAGAAGGCGACAGTGTTTACTTTAGGGGCACTTCAAAACTAATCGGAGTGGTAAAAGAGATAGATGAAAATCCGTCAGATTCCTTCAAAGAAGTTTTTGTACAAAGCTCTATAAATATTTTTCAAATAAAATCTGTGGTTGTGTCCATCTAAGTTTTAAATCATATGAGGTTTTTTGCTTTTATTTTGTTTTATCTCTCAATACTATATTTGCCGTTCTGGTTTTCATTTTTCTTGTGTGTTGCTTTGGCTTTCACTTTTGATCAATATTTTGAAGCCATTTTTATAGGTTTTGCGGGGGATGCTCTCTATTCACCTTTTGGGAGCTACAATATTCTATTATCATTTGGTTATTTGATCATTTTCTCTTTAATTGTCGTGTTGGTAGAATTCTTAAAAAAGCGGTTAAAATTTTATGAAGAAAGTGTGTGATGTCAATATTTTCTAACAAAAGAAATAAATTTAAACCGAAGGATTTGTATCCAGATGAAGTGTTTTTGGATTCCAGTAATCTTCCAGAATTTAATATTCATCAGTTTGAGGGCAGGATAGAGAAACCCATAGGCAAAAATATTATACAAATCACATTTGCTCTTTTTTCTCTTTTAGTAGTCATATTTTTTGTGCAGGTCACTAGACTGCAAGTAGTGAAGGGTCAAAATTATTTTGAAATTAGTGAAAACAACCATTTACAACTTATACCAATATTTGCAGACAGGGGAGTGATTTATGATAGAAACAAAGTGTCTCTGGCATGGAATGAGCCAGCAGAGCCCACACTTGGTTACTCTCTTAGAAAATATATTGACCTTTCTGGGTTCGGTCATTTGCTTGGCTATGTCAACTACCCAGCAAAAGATAAAAATAATATTTATTATAGAGATGAATTTGTTGGTCACGGCGGAGTAGAAGAATATTTCAATACAGAACTTTCTGGAATTCATGGTTTGCAGATGATTGAAAGGAACGCTCTTATGGATGTTGTTTCGGAGAGTCTGCAAAGGCCTCCGAAAGATGGGGCAAACTTGGAGTTGTCTATAGACTCTAAAATGCAGGCCAAACTTTATGAAATAATTTCAACAACGGCGAGGAACATCGGTTTTAGAGGTGGTTCTGGTATCTTGATGAACGCGAAAACTGGAGAGATATTGGCCATTACAAGTTATCCAGAATATTCTCCCCAAGTGATGACAGATGGGGAAGATGGCGCTGAAATTAGGAGGATTTTAAGCGACGCTAAGGAACCGTTTTTGAACAGAGCTATTTCTGGGTTGTTTACCCCCGGGTCCATAGTAAAACCATTTCTTGCGCTAGGCGCTCTAAATGAGGGGATTATAAGCCCAGAAAAGCAAATATTAAGTACCGGATCATTGCGCGTGCCAAATCCGTATTATCCTGGTAGATATACATCTTTTAATGATTGGAAAGCGCACGGGTGGGTGGATATGCGTCATGCTATCGCGGTGTCATCAAATGTTTATTTTTTTACCATAGGAGGAGGTTTCCAAAATCAACAAGGGCTTGGGATTAAAAATATTGAAAAATATGCACGAATGTTTGGTATAGGAGAGCAAACCGGAATCGACTTGTTTGGAGAGATTGATGGAATAATACCAAATCAAGAATGGAAAGAAAAAAATTTTGAAGATGGCACTTGGAGGATAGGGGACACTTATAACACCTCTATTGGACAATATGGTTTTCAAGTAACGCCATTGCAGATGATTAGAGCCCTTGCTGGTATTGCCAATGAGGGGTATTTACCGACCCCAACCATATTGAAAACAAATAAAACATCAACTATGAAAAGTGTGCCGATAAAAGTGAGCAGTTTTAGAGTGGTAAAAGAGGGTATGAGACTTGGTGTAACAGAAGGAACTGCCTCTGGTGTTTCTGTGCCATATGTAAAAATTGCCGCAAAGACTGGTACGGCAGAAATAGGCACAACAAAAAGTTATGTGAATTCCTGGGTCATGGGGTTTTTCCCATATGAAAACCCAAAATATGTTTTTCTTGTGTCTATGGAACATGGTCCAAGAAAAAATCTTGTCGGAGGGGTTTCTGTGATGAGACAGCTTCTTGATTATATGAGGTGGAGTGCCCCTGAGTATTTTGATTTGGGAAGTGAAGAAGAGGGGGGGACAATGGGTAGAGTGCCAATAGAGGAAACTCCCGCAATCATTACCCAGCCAGATGAAACGGCCTCATTTGTAGAGCCCGATACTCCTAACATCGAGTGATATTTTTAGTAATATTTTGTAGTAAAATAAGCTTATTTTTAGCCATAAAAATGAGTTTTTTTATGCATTGACTTTGTCTGGTAAAAAGAGTAGTATAGAGCATCCAAATATTAAAAAATAAATGGGGCACCCCGACCTAAGTCGGGGCGCCCCACTAGCGAATTTAGAAGCGAATATATTAATAAATATGTCTAGAGAAGAATACTTGACCAAAGAGAAGTTTGAAGAGTTGAAGAGTGAACTTGAATATCTCAAACATACAAGGAGGAAGGAAATAGCAGACGAACTAGAACACGCCAAGTCTCTTGGTGATCTTGCTGAAAATGCGGAATATCATGAGGCAAGAAATAACCAAAGAGAGTTAGAGGAAAGAATTTTTAAACTTGAGAATATTTTAAAGTCAGCTATCATCATAGAGACTAAACATTCGGACACTATAGCCCCAGGTTCTATCGTCTGGGTACTTAAAAACGGCGAGGAAACAAAAAAGAAATTCCAAATAGTGGGGTCAGAAGAGGTGGATATGGCTCTCGGTAAAATATCTGTAAATTCGCCGATAGGGCGGGCTATTTTTGGAAAGAAAAAAGGAGATAGATTTGTGGTTGAACTTCCTACGGGAATCAAGATAAACTATAAGGTAGTGGAGATAGAATAAGTAGTGAAAAGTTCATAAGGTTCATAAAGTTTATAAAAAGTATTTTTTATCTATGAAATTTATGAATTTATTTTATGAACTTTTAACTTTACAAACCTTTAACTAACGCGATGGCCTCTCTAGACGAAATAAGAAATGGGCGAATAAAAAAAATAGAACTCCTTAAAAATGCCGGGATGGAGATTTATCCTGCCTACTCTAAATGTGATTTCACCTTAGCAGAGGCGCAGAGTGATTTTGAAAAAATATCAAAAAGGGGTGAATCAGCTTCACTTGTAGGTAGGGTAATGTCACTCCGTCCCCAAGGAGGTTTATGTTTTTTCAATTTTTTTGATGGGACAGCTACTTTTCAAGGTCTTCTTAAAATAGAAGATATAGGAGAAAAGATGTTTAGTCTTTTTGTGGACGCTATTGATATAGGAGATTTTGTGGAAGTTTCTGGCAATCTTTTTATAACAAATAGAGGCGAAAAAACAATTAGTGTTTCGGACTGGAAGATTTTGAGTAAAAGCTTATTACCGCTTCCTGAAAAATGGCATGGGCTTATAGACATAGAGGAGAGGTATAGGAAGCGATACCTGGATATTTTAATGGATGGAGAGCTCAAAGAAGTCTTTATAAAAAAAGCATTGTTTTGGAAAGCAATGAGACAATTCTTGGAAACAAAAGGTTTTATAGAAGTGCACACTCCGACTCTTGAAATCACCACAGGTGGAGCTGAAGCCACCCCATTCAAAACACATATCAACGATTATGATTTAGATGTATATTTACGTATATCAGTCGGAGAACTTTGGCAAAAGAGGTTGATGTCTGCGGGATTCCCACGCACTTATGAAATCGGGAGAGTTTATAGAAACGAAGGATCTAGCCCGGAACATTTACAGGAATTTACCAATATGGAATTTTATGCTTCCTATCTAAACTTTGAGGATGGCAAAAAAATGGTGCAAGATTTATACAAAGAAATAGCGCAAAAAGTTTTTGGTAAAACAAAGTTTGAAACAAGGGGGCATACATATGATCTTGGAGGTGAGTGGCAGGATTTGGATTATGTAGATACGGTGGAAAAAATAACAGGTGTAAATGTGCTTGAAGCTAAGGAAAAAGATTTGAAAAAAAAGTTGGAAGAACTTGGAGTTGAGTATGATGGAGAAAACAGAGAAAGGATGTCGGACGCTTTGTGGAAATATTGCAGACGCCAAATATCTGGTCCAGCATTTCTTATCAACCATCCAAAGCTAGTGGCTCCGCTTTCTAAAGAACATCCAGACGACCTTCGTAAAACAAAAACCTTTCAAGTGATAATCGCCGGAAGTGAACTCGGCAGAGCGCACGCAGAACTTAATGACCCTATTGACCAAGAGTTGCGCTTTAATGAACAAAAAAAATTATTGGAAGGTGGAGATACAGAGGCGATGATGAATGATACGGAGTTTGTAGAAATGATGGAGCATGGTATGCCACCAACATTTGGATTTGGGGTGGGGGAAAGACTCTTTGCCTATATGGTTGATAAACCAATTCGTGAGACCACTTTGTTTCCACTCATGCGCCCCCGCTAGGAGCTGTTACTTTTGAGTTATTAGTTATGAGCTGTGGATTATCCATTTTGTGTATAATTTGACAATTTCGTGGTTGTGAGTAGTATATTGGGCAGAAGGAGGGGTTCTCATGTTATCTTGGCTTCTGTTGTTTAGTGCATGTTTGGCTTCTGCATATTGGGGATATATTGTAGCCAAGAGCAGATGTCCAAGATGTCTTAGACATTTTGTATACCAAAAGACAAATGATCGTGGTTTTGACACTCAATATTATAGATGCAAACGCTGTCATTATGAGGCTTTGAACTAAATTTAGATCTATTTCTATTTCTCTTCACACCACCGCTTCGGCGGTGTTTTTTGTTGGGGGGTTCTATAAATCTATATCAGGAATATGGCTATGCATAAACAGATTTTAAGCTAGGAATTTTACATATTTCGCCAAATGTTTCGTAGTAAATAAATTGTGGATAAGAATGTTGGTTAAGTGGGATAAAGTGGAGTAGAATGTTAACCAAGTGGAGAATTGTGGGAAGTAGTAATTATTTATAAAAGACCATGCTCATAGGCGAATATAGACATACTTTGGACGCAAAAAAAAGAATGTCTTTGCCTGTTAAGTTTCGAAAAGAAATGGGCAAAGAAGTTGTCATGACGCATGGTCTTGATAAATGTATTTTTGTCTACACAAAAAAAGAGTGGGCGAAAATATCAGAAGAGCTATCTCGGCTCGGAGTCGGTCAGGCCGACAAAAGAGGTTTCAATCGTTTTATTCTCGGGGGCGCTATTGAAACTCCAGTTGATTCACTCGGGAGGATATTAGTACCGGATTTTCTTAAAGATTTTGCCAATCTAAAAGAAAAGCTCGCGGTGGTTGGGGTTCACAACCGCGTTGAGATATGGGATGACAAGAAGTGGCAAGACTATAAGAGCAAGATATCAAGTCAAGCCGATGCCCTTGCGGAGAGACTTGGAGATTTGGGAGCACTGTAGAATAAAAGTTATAAGTTGATAGTTGTTAGTTAGGGAAAATGTATTAAATAGGATTAAATTTAAAATCTCAACTTTTAACTAACATCTATTGACTAATAACAAATGCACATACCAGTTCTTTTAAAAGAAACAATAGAGGGGTTGATGTTAGAGAAGAATGATTTTTTGGTGGATGCCACTTTTGGTCTCGGCGGACATAGCAAAGGAGCTTACCAAAAAGAAAAAAGCATAAAAATCTTAGGTATTGATTTGAATAGGGAAACACTGGAAAGGGAAGCTAATTTTTTGAAGAAAGAGGGGTGTTGGATAGAAATTGTGGTAGACAACTTCAAGAACATAGACAAAATTTTAGATAACTTGGGAAAAGATACTCCAAATAAATATATATTTGATTTGGGTTGGAGTTCTGAAGAACTGGAAGAGTCTCAAAGGGGGTTTTCGTTTCTTAGAAATGAGCCACTTCTTATGACTTTCAAAAGCGATGTTTTGGATGAAGATCTAACCGCAAGAGAAATAGTAAATGTTTGGGAAGAAAAAAATCTAGAAGCAATCATAAGAGGGTTTGGTGAAGAGCAGTTTTCAAAAAAAATAGCCAAGGCAATCGTTGAAGGCAGAAAGAAAAGAAGTATTGAGACCACCCTGGACTTAGTCAGTATTATCGCGAAGGTAGTACCTACTTGGTACAAACACAAAAAGACACATTTTGCCACAAAAACTTTTCAAGCAATACGCATGGCTACAAATGATGAGGTAGAAAGTCTAAAAGTGGCATTAGAAAAGAGTTTTAATAATTTGAAGAAAGGAGGAAGAATCGCAGTTATCACATTTCATAGCATAGAAGATCGAATAGTAAAAAATTTTTATAAAGGATTTACAAAAGATGGAGGTAGGTTGGTCAATAAAAAGCCGATTACTCCAACGAGAGAAGAAATAAAAAATAATAAAAGAGCCAGAAGCGCCAAACTACGAATAATTGAGAAAATATGACAAGAGTTCTAAAAAACAGAATATTGGAGATACAAATGATATCTTTTTGGGTTATCTCGTTTTCCCTAGGGGTTTTGCTTATTTCTTATGTCTTTTTTACCGCCCTTTCTATAATAAATGTGGCAAATAGAGAGAGATTGGAGGGAGAAGTGCTTGACATAAGGGGTAAGGCAGTTGCCCTAGAGCTTTTGTTTATGGAAAAAGAGAGCTCTATTACCCTAGAAAGGGCTAAAGATATAGGTTTTACTGAAAGAAAGCCAGAATTTGTTTCTAGAAGATCTTCTATTGTAAGGGTTACCCTAAATAATGAGAACTAATTTCAGGACAAGAATTAGGATTGTCTCTCTGGCTATTGTCGTTTTTGCCCTAGTCCTTGTTTTGAGACTCTATTTTATACAAGTTATACACGGAGAAGGGTTTGCCATAGAAGCAGACAGGCAATATCAAAATCCGGGTGCTCAAATCTTTGATAGGGGCACTATATTTTTTGAAACAAAAGATGCCAAAAAAGTTTCTGCCGCCACTTTAAAAACGGGGTTTATTTTGGCTATCGACCCGAGCTCAATAAAAGATATAGAGACAACATACAATGCTATAAATGAAATTTACCCACTAGATAGGGCATCTTTTTTCTTCAAGGCGGGGAAGGTGGACGACCCGTATGAGGAAGTGGGGAAACGTCTAGATGAAGAAATAGCAAAAGAAATTGAGTCACTTGGTATGCCTGGTGTAAAAATTTTCAAAGAAAGATGGAGATTTTACCCTGGTGGTGAGTTATCGGCGCATACGGTTGGATTTATAGGATGGAATGATAATAACAAAATATCTGGGCTTTATGGTATTGAGCGATATTATGATAATGTGCTTGTAAGAAACGACGGCAACATATATGTCAATTTTTTTGCTGAGATATTTTTGAATGTAAAACAAGCAATTAGTAAGAGTAAAATAGAAAAAGAGGGGGACATACTGCTCTCTGTGGAGCCGACGGTGCAGATGTTGCTTGAAGATAAGATAGAAGAGACAGCAGAAAAATGGGGGGCGAAGGAAGTTGCTGGCATCATCATGGATCCGACAAATGGAGAGATAAACGCTATGGCGGTTTATCCTTCATATGACCTTAACAATTTTAAAGAAGTGGAAAATTCGGATATTTTTGGAAATCCGCTAGTGGAGGATGTTTATGAAATGGGTTCAATCATCAAACCTCTGACTATGGCCGCTGGGATAGACGCTGGAGCGGTAAGCGCAAAAACAACATATAATGATAAGGGGTACCTTCTAATAGATGGCGCTCGTATCTCAAACTTTGATAAAAAGGGGAGGGGGGTAGTTTCTATGCAAGAAGTGTTAAATCAATCTCTAAATACCGGTGTTGCATTTGTCATGAGGCAAATGGGTAAAGAGAGATTTGCCGACTATATGCTTGCCTATGGGCTCGGAGAGGAGACAGGGATAGACTTGCCAAACGAGACAAGAGGACTTGTGGAGAACTTGGAGAGCCCCAGAGAAGTAGAATATGCCACGGCGTCATTTGGGCAAGGTATCGCCCTGACGCCTATTAGCACAATAAGAGCTCTAGCTTCACTTGGGAATGGCGGACAACTTGTGACGCCACACTTGGTTAAAAAGATAAATTATAAAACTGGCTTTTCTTCTTCTCTTTATAAAAATGAAAATAAACAGATTTTAAAAAAAGAAACCGCGGAAGAAATTACACGGATGCTTGTAAATGTAGTAGACACGGCCTTACTCTCCGGGCAATATAAAATGGATAGATATAGTATTGCCGCAAAAACCGGAACAGCCGAGATAGCTGACACGGAAAATGGAGGATATTATGAAGACAGATTTTTGCATTCTTTTTTTGGATATTTCCCAGCATATAACCCAAGGTTTATTATATTTATTTATGCTTTGGAGCCACATGCTCGCTATGCTTCCGAGACTCTGACCCCCCCCTTCATGGACATGACTAAATTTTTAATAAATTACTACGGATTAACACCAGATAGATAATAAAGTAGAATAGTGTAGATGAGGGAAATTTTAAGAAAAATAATAATATATATACTAAAGATTGAGGCCAGGATGGTGCTTTTTCGCCATCGCCCAAGGATAGTTGCCATTACCGGCAGTGTCGGCAAGACTTCTACTAAGGATGTTATATTTGAGTGTCTAAAACCATATTTTTACACAAGAAAAAGTGAAAAAAGCTTTAATAGCGAGATAGGATTGCCCCTCACAATACTCGGGCTTTCAAATGCTTGGAACAATCCTTTTAAATGGTTTTGGAATCTCTTTGTTGGTTTATTGAATTTTATAACCCCCAAATATCCTAGGTGGTTAGTTTTAGAGATAGGTATTGATAGGCCCGCTGATATGAAAAAGGTGGCGAGTTGGCTTAAAACAGATGTTGTAGTTTTCACTAAATTTAGCCGAGTGCCCGTACATGTGGAATATTTTGATTCGCCGGAGGATGTTATTGTTGAAAAAAGTTTACTTGCTGATACTTTGAGAAAGGACGGGGTGCTTATTTTAAATAGAGATGATGAGGATGTTTTTGCTATAAAGGAGAAAGCAAAAAGGAAGAGCGTCTCTTATGGTTTTGATAAGTCTTCGGATATTCAAGCATCTAATCAAGAGTTTCTATATGATAGTGGTGGGAGACTTTTAGGAATAATATTTAGGGCTGATTATGATGGCAATAGTATTCCGATACGCATTGTGGGCAGTTTGGGGCAAGGACAAGTTTATTCTGCGCTTTCTGCGCTTGCTGTGGGTATGGCTCTTGGATTGAATCCAGTTTCTCTTTCAGAGGCATCGTCTGCCTATCATCCACCAGCAGGCAGGATGAGAATATTGAGAGGCATAAAAAATTCACAGATTATAGATGACACATACAACTCGTCACCCGTTGCACTCATATCTGCCTTGGAGACTCTAAAAAAGATTGTGGCAAAAAGAAAAATTGTTGTGCTAGGAGATATGTTAGAACTTGGTAAATACTCTGAGGACGAACATAAGAAAATTGGCAAAGAGGTGGCAAATTTTGCCGATTTGTTTGTGGCTGTCGGTTCTTCCATGAAGTTTGCTGTTGAAGAAGCTCTTTCAAATGGTATGAGAGAAGAAAATATTTTGCATTTTGATACTTCAAAAGAGGCAGGGTTATATTTACAAAATCTGATAGAAGATGGAGATTTAGTTTTGGTCAAGGGTTCTCAATCAATCCGCATGGAGAGGGTGGTGGAGGAGGTGATGGGGGAGCCGGATAGAAAAAAAGAGCTGCTAGTAAGACAGGAAGAGGAGTGGGAACATAGATAGCAACTATACAGAGACAATATAAAAACCACTAGGCTTATGGAGTGATTTGCTTGGTCTGCAAACTATTCAAGCCTCTCTCAAAACTTAAAAGTATGAAAATACTACGAGCTTTGGGACTTGGGTTGCTGATTATCATTCTAAAGTTCCTGGTCCCAGACATTTTTTCTGGGCTTGAGAGGACACCCCTTGTGTTCTTTGAAGTCTTGCAGACTGTGCTTACTTTAGGCCGACAGTCTTTGCCTGCGGGTATCAACAACCTGCAGTAGCAAAAACCCCTCTGCCTTTGGTGGGGGAATTTTTGAATGATTTGGATATTTAATATGATTTATTCATAATAAAACAGCCGATTCTTCGGCTGTTAACAAAAATGGCCATTTTTGACGCGAATGTTCACCTGAACTTTACCAAATTTGAAGCTATGTTTATACCCTGCACAACCCTCGCAATTGTAGAATCTGGACCCGAACATTACGGGACCTCTGAACCAAAATGCATCATATAAAGCACTCTGGAGTTCCGACAAATTAGGTGCTTCGACTAAGTATTCTTTGTCAAACTCGTTTTTACCATCAAAGTGGGTGACAACAACTTTACAAAGCATGTGGCTCTCCTTTCTTATATTATAATAGCATTATATAAGATGCTGTCAAATTATTTGTGATAAATTAAGCTTTGTGACCCTACAGAGAATCGAACTCTGATTTTATCCTTGAGAAGGATACGTCCTAACCGTTAGACGATAGGGCCCTAAATCTGTCATAGACAGATCAAAACACGATAATTTTAACCTATTTTTGACACCTTGACTAGGTTTTTAAAGAGGGTAGAATAGAGTGTAGAAGAGTAAAAATAGACCAAGCCTGCCAAGGGTAGACGGTCAAGGAGGAAGCGAATGAGCGAAGAGGTAGAAATTAGAAAGGATGCAAAAAGACTTCGGCTCAGGGTTGAAAGGTTCGTAAAGTCTCAATTACCACTTTGGTGTGAAGTACCTTACTGGATGCTTCAGGCCGACAGTTTTATATCCGGGGATTATTATTACTATGATGCCTATGGTCCATCAAAAAAGTTGTTAATTTCACCACTTCGCATATTCGTCAATTTAAACAACGGCGTGCTCGAAGATCTTATGGGCAAACCCCTTTCTGCGAGCAAAATTCTCCCACTAGCTTATTGTCTGGAGCTAGTCAAGGCTCGAATAATCATTTCGGATCTTCAGAGACTTATCAAAGCAAAAGTCAATAATCCAGAAGCTCCGTGGATTACAAAATCACGAGCAGACTGTGCTGTAAAGTTTGGGATAGCCCCTCCGAAATCGGTTATCAAAAAAAAATAGATGTAGAATATCCAATACCCCGAGAGATGAAGTCTCTCGGATTTCTTTATTCTATTTTATTAAACTATTATTGCAGGATCTGTTCTATGGTCTAGTTCGTGCGAATTAGCCAGTATATCGTACAGGTGAGAGAATCGGGGGGGGTGTAAGGAGGATCTACATTGCGCTTGATTTTTGGTTTATATTGTGTAGAATTAAGGTTTCAAACATATAGATAAAGACATAAATTATGGATAGAAAAATAACTAAAAAAAACCCTGCTAAAAAAGAGGCAACTCCTAAAAAGAGCGCAAAAAAGGTGTCAAGCAAAACTTCTAAAAAGGTCAAAGCAAATCCAGAGAACTTTTTTGTTATAAGAACCGGAGGCAAACAATACAAGGTGGCAAGTGGGGATGTAGTTAAGATTGAAAAAATAAAAAATAAGAAAGTGGGAGATAAAGTTTCTTTTGATGAAGTTTTATTTTCTTATGATGGCAAAGAAGTAAAAATTGGCAATCCAAAAGTGTCTGGCGCGAAGGTGATGGGAGAAGTGGTGGAAGAGGGGAGAGGCAAGAAGGTGGTTGTCATAAAATACAAGCAAAAAAGCCGATATTTCAAAAACAGAGGCCATAGACAGCCATTCATAAAAGTTAAGTTAAATTAATTTCAAGTTTTATAAAAAACCACTCCGATTTTGATTGGGGGTGGTTTTCTTAATGTCTATTTTTAAATGCTTCTTTTAAGGTGTCTTTATCTGAATATTCTATTTCTGTGCCTGTTGAAAGCCCTCGTCCAAGAAATGAAAATTTAAAGCCAATTTTTTTTTGTAAATCTTCCAAATAATTTTTTATATACTCTGCCGTGTTTTCACCTTCTGGTGTTAGATTGGTGGCAATAATGACTTCTTTTAAATCCTTTGAGAGTTTTTTAATAAGTTTTGACAAAGCTATTATGTGCACTTTTTTTTCGGGTTCTTTTTCAAGTATGGGTACAGAACCCCCGAGTATAAAGTATGAGCCGTCAAAAACACCACCCTTTTCTATATTGTCTGCGTCCACGTCTTTTTCCACTATAACCAGAGGATCTTTTTTTCTGTTTGGGTTTGCGCAGATAGCGCAAAGTGCTCCGCCTCCGTTGTAGTATCTCATACATTCTGGGCATGTTTTGACATGAGATTTGAGCTCTGATATTTCTTTTACTAAATCTT
>CAYHGJ010000004.1:0-28369 GCA_964356235.1 uncultured Candidatus Saccharibacteria bacterium
TATACCGCGGTGAATACGTTCTCAAGTCTTGTACTCACCGCCCGTCACGTCAGGGAAGCCGGGAGTGCCCAAAGTCCACTTTGTGGCCTAAGGTAAGCTCGGTGACAGGGACGAAGTCGTAACAAGGTACGGGTACCGGAAGGTGCTCGTGGATTATTTCAAGGTGAAAACTCCCGAGCACATAACGCAAGTTATGTGCTCGGTTAAAAGGCGATTTTGAAGCCCTCTTAAGAGGCTTCAAACTTAAAGATATTACTCTCTAGCTTTAAAGGAGTATGGCAGTCGGAAAGACGATTTTAGAATCTGTTTATTCAGAACTAAATTAGAAAATCGAGAACGAAACAAAAGAGGATAGGATTTACTCTGTGTTAAATTAACTTTAACGGGGTAAAAATTCAAAAACTAAATTTTAATGCATAAGTCAAAAATACCCCCATGCTGGGCGGTATTTTTGATATTGACCCTGTAGTAGATTTTGGCATTTGGCCTTCGGCCAGTGTGCCTATAGCACACGATGCCAAAATTCACTACGGGGTTGACAAAATGATGTTAAATATGCTATAATATGAAGAGATAAAATATGGAGGACGGAAGATGATAACAAAGCTGGTACTCGGAGTAGTCTTCGGGTATCTGGGAGCCGTGATGCTTGTGAGCCCGTGATTCACAGCATCTCGGCGCAAGTTGCAGGAGAGAAGGAGAAAGAAGTATTCTCTTTTGCAGTTACTTCGAGAAAAACATAGATAAGGAGGGTGTGATGGAGGAAAAATTTTTTCAACCAGCGGTCGTGGTGGTGATCGCGCTCATCGTGAGCCTTGTGCTCATCGTAAGTGCGTGGCTCGCCCAACCACTCCCGTCGAGTTTGTGGTAATGCCACAGGCTCGGCACGACGTGCAACCGGTACCCCGGTTGCGCGTTTTTCTTTTATGTGGTATCGTATTTTTTAGAAAAGGAGGACGTATGAATCAAAGGAAGGCGTGGGCACTTATTATGATTTTTGTTTCCGTGTTGGAACTTATCATTTTTATCGGTGCAAGCGGTGGCAGTGTAGTTGCTTTTTTTCTCGCGGTCATCGAAGTTGTCTCTGGTGGCGAGCTTGAAATCTCATGGTTTGTTATTTCTTGTTTGGCCATTGGCAGTATTATTGGTTTTATTGTACTTCCTCTCATTGACCGTGTGCGCCAGGAACACAAGTGGCGCATGTATGCTCATTATCCCACTCATTCGCCCGCCGGCGAATGAGTTTTTTTATTGCTTCAAATAGCCAATTTTGCTATATTTCTAGTTGCTTGCGAGTGTAGCTCAGTGGTGAGCATTTTACCCCGTAGTCAGCTTCGCTGTACTACTGGGGTCTCTGACACCGATAGTAAAATTTGCGGCTGTAGCTCAGTGGTAGAGCATTCCTCTGATAAGGGAAAGGCCGATGGTTCGATCCCATCCAGCCGCACAAGTGAATCGCAAATTTACTACGGAGCAAGTAAGAGAAAGGTCGAAGGCTTGGCCCGACAACTGAAAGGGCCAAGGGTCGGAGCGCGTCGGCGCGAGATGGGGTCGCAAAATTTTTCAGTAGAAAAATATTCGTGACCGATCCATTCCACTCGCACACACCGCGGAATTCCTTTTTTTATTGAGTGATTTTGTGATTTTCTAAATTGCTGGTAGAATCCAATCGGAGAAAAAGTATGAAAATGCACAGACCAAAGCTAACAATCTTTGCATCAGGAGGAAAGACAGGCGGTGGCTCTGGATTTGCCAATTTGGTGGACCATCAAAAAAGGGGACTACTAGAAGCCGAGATTATTGCTGTTGTTTCTAATCATGAAAATGGTGGTGTAAGAGAGATTGCAAAGATGGAGGGTATTCCTTTTGTGTATTTTCCAGGACCATTTGAGCCGGCAGAATACAAAAAAATTGTAAATGAAAGTGGCGCAGAATATGTTGCGCTTTCTGGCTGGCTTAAACTTGTTTCAGGTCTTCCAGCTAATAAAACATTTAACATCCACCCTGGGCCACTGCCAGATTTTGGTGGTGCAGGCATGTACGGACACTTTGTCCACGAAGCGGTGATGAAAGCTTTCGCAGAAGGTAAGGTCACTCATTCTGCTGTGACAATGCATTTTGTTACTGATCCAAAAGGTGACAAAAGCAATTACGACAAAGGCCCTGTCGTTTTCCAATTTCCTGTAAAAATTAAATCTGATGATACACTCGAAACCTTGGCTAAGCGTCTCAATGTGGTGGAACACGCGTGGCAACCATTTGTTACAAATCTTGTGACTAGTGGGCTTATCTTTTGGACTGGAAAGACTGATAGCCCTGTGCAGTTTCCGGATTGGTATTTGTATAGATAATTTTGACGAGCCCAGCACTCTGACCTTGGTCAGAGTGCTGGGTCTTCCTTATTTTTAGAATTTCTAAATCTGCTAATATATAAAAATGAAAAAAGAAATCAAAAGATGTGGTTGGGTGCCAAAAGGAAATACTTTGTATGAAAAATATCATGATAAAGAGTGGGGTGTTTTGGTGCGTAGCGACAAAAAAATATTTGAGTTTATTGTGCTAGAAAGCGCTCAGGCGGGACTCTCGTGGCTCATAGTGCTTCGAAAGAGAGAGGGGTATAAAAAAGCTTTTGCCGATTTTGATCCAAGAAAAGTGGCAAAATTTGGCAAAAAGGAGGTGAAAAAACTTTTACAAAATGAAGGTATTATTCGCAATAAGGCGAAGATAGAAGCATCTATCCAAAATGCCAAAATATTTTTAGATATACAAAAAGAATTTGGCACATTTAGCAAATATATGTGGAGTTTTGTGAAAGGTAAGATTATTAAACACAAAATAAAAAAACTTTCTGATTATCCAAAATATACAAAAGAAGCAGAAGAATTTGCCGGTGATTTAAAAAAGAGAGGATTTCGCTTTTTTGGTCCGACCGTCGCCTATGCTCATATGCAGGCGGTGGGGATGTTCAACGACCATATGATAGGGTGTTTTAAAAACTAGGACATATTTTTTTACCAATCTTCTACCAATCTAATTAAAATAAATAAAAATATGGTATTATATATTTATTGAAAAATATATAATCAAGTATTGATCTATAATCTATATATGAGTCGAAAGAAATATTATGATCTAGAAAAGGTTTTAAAAGGTGCCTCAAATCATAGGAGAATCGAGGTTTTGTTTCTTCTCTATTCTTCGCACGACATTGCTACGGAAGAAATCATAGGAAAACTTCGGATTAATTATCAGACCGGGACTATGCATCTTCAGAAATTAGTTCGAGCTGGACTTGTAGATGCGCATAGGCAGGGTAGTACCTTGATCCACAATATTTCCAAGCTTGGTAAATCTATTATATATTTATTGAAAAACATATAATGCATAAAGGGGTGCTTTACATAGTGGGGACGCCGATAGGCAATCTTGGAGACATCACATATCGCGCGGTTGAGGTTTTGAAATCTGTTGATTTTGTTTTGGCTGAAGATACTAGGGTTACAAAAAGACTTTTAGATCATTATGGAGTTGCTACTCAAATTATCTCATATCCCGCGGATGATAGGAAAGATAAGATAGAAAAATTTATAGAGTTACTAAAGAATGGTAAAAACTTGGCACTTGTGACTGATGCAGGCACCCCCGGTATTTCAGATCCTGGTGCGGTACTTGTACGCGAAATTCGCAACTTGGAGGTTCGACCTCCAAGTGAGGGGAAAATTGAGATTGTGCCCATACCGGGCCCTAGCGCTCTCCCCGCGGCGCTTAGCGCCGCGGGGATTTTGGAGACAGAGTTTGTTTTCTTGGGATTTTTGCCACATAAAAAGGGTAGGGAGACCATATTTAAAGAGATTGATAAATCAAAACGAACAGTAGTATTTTATGAGTCACCGCATAGGATTGTTAAAACTCTTGAAGCGCTTGTAAAATTTGCTCCAAACAAAAAAATGATAATAGCTCGTGAACTTACAAAAATCTACGAGGAGTTTGTGGAAGGAAACGCAGAAGAATTACTCGCATACTTTGAAAAAAACAGAGAAAAAATAAGAGGAGAGTTTGTGGTTATAATTAGTTCATAAAACTTGCTTGGCTTGTAAAATTCGTAAAGAAAAAGCGACCGAGGGTCGCTCTAGCTCAATTATATGTTTTTGTTATTGCAGGTTTTGAAACCATGAATTTCAGTAACAAAACATACAAAAAACAAAATAACCGCCATCCAGATCGGGAAGGTCGTTCTCTGCATGATCAGACCAAGCACCGTAAGGATAAAAATAGCACCAATAAATGAATAAAGAACAGCTTGAAGCCATTGATACCGTGTAAGTCCGAGCTTCGGCATCGGATACCTCCACTTGCAGTATACTAAACAATTTGATTTTGTCAAATTAAATTGTCATATCCCCTCAACCTTTATTTCTTTGGTGGGCTTTTCCATTGCCTCACCGGTTTGGCTGTTGTGTCCATTGTGGCAGACTGTGCCACGGTAGTATTTGTCACATTTTTTGCAATATCTATCAACCACAAAATCATCTGGATGGTACATGTTTGTTCTCCTTCTGTATTTCAAATTACTCCACTTACTCACAAGTGTCAAATAGAAACCCGCTCTCCGGCACAGGTCGGAGAGCGGGGTGGTGTGGGGAAGGGGTTTTGTTTGGTCGTTTCCCTCCTTTTGTTGGATTCAACACCTACGAGGCAAGAGGGTTGTTGCCCTCGGTGTTCACCTCGAGAGCTGGCTAGTATGGTCCCTTACATCAACCACCATGCCTTAGCTCTCTCCTCCAAGGGAGTCAATTACTTCTGGACTCCCACTTCTACCATTATTGTATACAAACCGTACGCTTACTTATCCCCATCCCCAGAACAAAAATTTTATTTGCGATGTATAATGTGTGTATGTGTCCCGTAGTAAGAAAATCTTGCTAAATCGTCGCTCGGGAATCATACAAACAGGTTTGTATGTATCCCTCGCTAGTCTTAGTAGAAAATGGCATCGCAATTTTGTAAGACGGGGCAAATTTATAAATTGGTAAAATTAATATAAAAAAGGCATAACGGAGCTTGTAATTGCAAAAACCAATAGTGCCATTTTTCACTACAGGATGCGTATAAATAGAAGACCTGCCATAATCGGTTTAATAATCTTTCTTGTTCCGTTTTTGGGGTTGCCGGATACTTGGAAATTTGCCATTTTTATAATCTTGGGACTTGGTATTATTATTTTTTCAGTTGAATTTTTGCAACCAAAAAAGAAAGTTGGGAGAAAAGTAAAAAATATCAAAATAGCGCAGAGTTTTGCTGAAAACGGATATATGGATATAAAAAGTGAGGTAAAGCCACAGTCTGGGACGGATTCCGCAGAAGAGGATACTCATGTTAGAATCTACGAATGAGATATTGGATTAGGAAATACAGGCAAAAAATATTAGCCGTTTCATCCTTATTTATTTTGGGAGCGGGCTTTTGGTTTGTGCCAAAATTTTTTAATGAGATTTATGAAGTTGATGGGTCTATAATCAAAAAAAGCGACAAAAACAATACTGATGGTGACGGATTCAAAGCCACACATATTGTTATTCCCAAGCCGGTTAAAGCTTTATACATGACCAGTTGGATTGCTGGGAGACCAGATTTAAGAGAGAGGGTTTTAAATATCATTTATGAGACTGAGGTAAATTCGGTAGTGATAGATATAAAAGATGATACTGGCAGAATTTCATTTCAGGTTTATGATCCTACCCTCATAAAGGTGGGTTCAGAAGAGTTGCGCATAGCTGATTTACGAGAATTTATAAAGAGACTTCATGAAAGGGGGGTTTATGTCATAGGCAGAGTTTCATCTTTTCAGGATCCACACATGGTTAAGCTTCATCCAGAATGGGCTGTCAAGAGAAAAAGTGATGGTGGTATTTGGAAGGATAGAAAGGGTTTATCTTGGATAGACCCAGGCACAAAAGAGATGTGGGAATATCTGGCGCTCATTGGTCGAGAGTCATATAGGGCCGGGTTTGATGAGATTAATTATGATTATATACGCTTCCCATCAGATGGTGATATGACTAATATTGCGTATCCATATAGTGGGACGGGAGGCACCTTTTCTAAACCAGAAATTGTAAAGAATTATTTTGCCTATCTAGTCCCAAAATTAAAGTCACCAGAGTTTATCGGTGATGGTAAAAATGTGCCTATTGTATCTGCCGATTTGTTTGGCATGACAACAACCGCCTCCGTGGGCAATGATTTGAATATTGGTCAGGTTTTTGAAAATGCGATTTATTATTTTGATTATGTTGCTCCAATGGTCTACCCGTCACATTATCCTCCACATTTTGAAGGGTATGTAAATCCCAATACTGTGCCGTATGAAATAGTAAAGACAGCAATGGATGGCGCTGTTTCTAAAATTCAATCTTTGGCGACGACTTCTCCGGCTTATGATTATAAAAAAGTAAGACCATGGCTCCAAGATTTTGATTATGGAGGAGAGTACGGAGTGGCGGAAGTACAAGCTCAAATAAAGGCCACATATGACGCTGGATTAGACAGTTGGATGATATGGGACCCAAATAATAAATACACAAGAGGGGCATATCTTGACGAGTAAGTTTGACATGGTATTCTGGTTTGTAGAAGGAGAAAAAAGATGGCTTTCATTGTCAGTCCATTTGTGGAAGCTTTGATCCTCAATCTTGTCATTGTTGTTTTTGCTTGTGGGGTGTGCTTTTGGGCTAGCCGTGTAGGCACACAAAGAAAAGGGCAAAAAAGAGAAGGCGAGGATAAAAATGAAAGTTAAATTGCTGGATGTTGTTATGGCATTTGCCGTTGCTCTTGTTCCTATATCAGTGGTTGGTATGATTTTCGCTTGTGTTCTGAATTGTTTTGACCCGAAAGGCAAGCGCGAGGGGGCCGCTTTTATTGTTTTTAACATTGCCTCTGGTTTTATGATGGTTTCCTTGGTAATTATCCTTTTCCCACTTTTTTTCTGATATAGACCCAACACTTATTTTCTTTTTGGAGGCAATAAGTGTTGGGTTTTTCTTTTAGTTAAATCTATTGTAAAATATGTTTAGTAAAGTATGTCTGCCAAATACGACGAAAATAGAATAACCTATTTTGCCATTACTGATTCGCGTAACAAGCGAATTCCTTTTGGTATCAAAGCAAAAGACCGTACCAAGCACGTTTATACTATTGGTAAATCAGGAATGGGTAAATCTACTATGCTTGAAAATATGGCCATACAGGACATTAGAAATGGAGAAGGTTTTGCTTTCATAGACCCTCACGGCTCCACCGTGGAAAAATTTTTAGATTATATACCAGAAGAACGCATCAAAGATGTGTTGTATTTTGCGCCATTTGATCTTGATTATCCTGTGTCGTTTAATGTGCTTGAAGATGTTGGAGTGGACAAAAGACATCTCGTTGTAAGTGGGCTAATGTCTGCGTTTAAGAAGATTTGGGTAGATGCGTGGAGTGCAAGAATGGAATATATTTTGAACAACATCCTCCTTGCTCTTCTTGAATACCCTGACGCCACACTTCTTGGTGTAAATCGTATGCTTGCGGATAAGGATTTTAGAAACAAGGTAGTGGCAAATGTGACAGACCCAGCAGTCCGTGCTTTTTGGGTGGATGAATATGCAAAATATACTGAAAGATTTGCAGCGGAAGCGGCACCTGCTATTCAAAACAAGATTGGGCAGTTTGTTTCAAATCCACTTATTAGGAATATCATAGGTCAGCCAAAATCCAATTTCAATATAAGAGAGATGATGGATAATCAAAAGATTATTCTGATAAACCTTTCGAAAGGAAAAGTGGGAGAAGCGAATGCCAATTTGCTTGGTTCAATGTTCATCACAAAAATTTATCTAGCCGCGATGTCTAGGGCTGATGTTACATATGAACAAATGAAAGAGTTGCCGAACTTCTATCTTTACGTGGATGAATTTCAATCTTTTGCGAACGAGTCATTTGCGAACATATTATCAGAGGCAAGAAAATATAAACTTAACCTAACAATTGCTCACCAATACATTGAGCAGATGTCAGAAGAAGTAAGGGCGGCCGTATTTGGCAATGTGGGCACGATGATTACATTTCGTATAGGCGCATATGATGCCGGTATTTTTGAAAAAGAATTTTCACCAGAGTTTACAGCAGAAGATATGGTCAATCTTGGCTCATACCAAATATACTTAAAATTGATGATAGATAATGTTACTTCGAAACCGTTTTCCGCTACTGCTTTGCCACCGATATCTCCTCCTCAATTTTCATATCATGAGCAAATCATACATTATACAAGACAGCACTTTGCTAAACCGCGCTACGAGGTAGAGGAGGGTATAAAAGAATGGCACCAGTCGGACAGGGGCTTAAAAGACAACAAAGACACAAAAGGAAAGCAGGAAAATAGTGATAAGATTTGGCAAAGACAAAATGGAGATACGGGGAATAATCGTAGTAATAATCCCAAACCTTATCAACAAAACCTGAATAATTCTAAGGAGGTGTTAGGACAACAAAAAGATTTCAAAGAAAGAAATTTTCCTCCAAAGGGCAGTATTCAAAAACAAGAAAAAGTTCAGCCGTTTAAAACAGCTTTCAAGTCTATTGGTATATCTAAAGAAGAACAAAAAGAAAGAGAAAATGACCTACGTAAGGCTATTTCTTCTGCGTATGGCACTCGTAGTAGTGAAACTTTTGCAGAAGATAAAAATAATGAAACACCAAGTGTGGATGTAAGGAGCGGAGAGGAAGTTGTCAATTTGCATTTTGCTAGTATCCCAAAGGTAGAGAAAACAAACGATGTTGAGGAAATTAGAGATATGGAAGCTTTACAAAAACTTCCTAAGGATCCACGTTCTATTAATACCAAAAAGGAGGCAAGTGCTACAAATCTCGCGGGTCTGCGAGAGGCTGTCACTTTTGTTGCTCCAAATGACACAAATAAAATTCGCCAGAATTTTACTGTAAAAGATAGCAAAGACGAAATTGAAAAAAACAAATTATTAGAAACTGATAATAGTACTGAGATACCAGAGGAGGTTCTCAAGAAGATGCTTCAAGTAGATGATGATCATGAAAGAAAGTCTTAGAAAAGCCGTTTTAACGGCTTTTATTTTGTTTACTTTTTATCCAAACTCTGTATATGCCGGGCTTATTATCTCGGAGATTATGTATGATGCGTCTAGCTCAGATACAGATAAAGAATGGGTGGAAATACAGAATACTGGAGATGAGATTGATATTACTGGGTATAAATTTTTTGATGGAGCAAATCACATTTTGAATATTCCTCCAAAGAATGATGGCAGGGGGGATATGTTGGTGCCGTCTGGAGGATTTACGATTTTTAGTGTTTCGCCAGATGTTTTTATATCGGAATTTTCCTCTTATGATGGCTCTGTTGTTGATACTTCTATGAGCCTTGGCAACACAAGCGCCGTATTGAAAATTTTAGACAAAGAGGGAGTTGAAGTAGCCTCTGCTTCATATAATAAAGAAATGGGAGCAAATGGCGACGGCGATTCGCTTCATTTTGATGGTTCAAAATATGTATCAGCTCCTCCAAGTGTGGGGCGTGGTTTTTCGGGGAATCCATCTGACAACACAAACAATAACACTTCGTCTTCTAATACCACAACTACTACGACTTCTTCTACTACGAATACATATAAAGAATTACTAGAAATATATGCTGATGCTGGCAGTGATAGGGTAGTTATGGCAGGTGCGGAGGCTATTTTTGCCGGCAAAGGATATGGTACCGATAAAGCCCTTCTATCAAAAGCCAGATATTCATGGAATTTTGGTGATGGTTCTACAAATGATGGACAGACCGTGTCTCACTCGTTTGTATATCCAGGAGATTATGCTGTCATTTTGTATGTTTCAAGTGGTGAATATACAGCTAATGACAAGGTTGTGGTCAAAGCTATTCCGTCCCCGATATCTATATCTGCTGTAAATTATTTTGGTGATCCATATATCAAAATAAAGAACAGCTCTTTGAATGATTTGGATTTATCACTTTGGCATATAAGGGCTGGAGATAAATTTTGGAGTTTTCCCACTGGCACATTTATTTTGAAGCAAAATGAGATTATTTTAAGTTATAAAAAGACGGGGGTTTTGCCAAAGATTGATGAAGAAGTTGCCCTGCTATATCCAAATGGCGAGAGAGCTTTTATTTGGGGGGCGGGTAATGAGCAGACTGAAAAAATAGCACCTAAAAGTCAGCCAGTAGGTTTTATAGAACAACCAATAAACAAAGCTTACCCACTAGTTCCAAGCAAATTGGGAGAAGAAAACGTTTCCTCTGGTGCTGGTCTTACGGGGTCAAGTTTTGAACAAGAAGTCTCAACCTCTACCCTTTATAGTTCTAGTGTATCTTCTGGTGGTAGTAGCTTAATAAAGTGGTTTATTATCCTACTTGGAGTCTCTGGACTTCTCGTAACTATTTTGTTTACTTTTTACAAAAATCCGGAAGAAAAAAATATTAGTGAGACCAAAATTTTAGGTGCAGAGTCGATGGAGAAAGAGATATACAAAGAAGGGGACGGGTATATCCCAGAGGCCGAAGAGTTTGAGATTATGGAGGACATCTTATAAAATACCATTATGCCAAGAAGAATTCTTATTTTTTCTCTTTTTTACTATCCTCGTCATGTGGGAGGTGCGGAGGTTGCGGTTAAAGAAATCACAGACAGGATACCAGAATCTAAGTGTCAGTTTGATATGGTTACTATTGGCACACACGGGCCCGCTTTTGAAAGGGTTGGCAATGTTAATGTATATAGAGTGGGTCCCTTGTGGTTGAATAATACAAAAATCTTCGGCAAATTTTATAAATACCTCTTTGCTCTTACCGGCTTTTTAAAAGCGATAGAGCTACACAAAAAAAATAAATACGATGCTATTTGGAGCATTATGGCAAACTATGCTGGTTTTGGGGCACTATTTTTTAAAAATAAATTTAAAGATGTGCTATTTATTTTGACCTTGCAAGAGGGAGATCCTTTGGAGTATATAGAAAAAAGGGTGGGGATTTTGAAACCACTTTTTAAAAAGATATTTAAAAAAGCAGATCTAATACAAGCCATTTCATCTTATCTTGGTGTTTGGGCCAAGAGTATGGGTTATACAAGGGAAGTTGTGGTCATACCAAACGCAGTAGATTTTCCACTTTTTGCTACTAGATACAATGGAGATGAGTTAAGTGCGCTTGAAGAAAAGTTTGAGAAAAATAGTAACGATATCTTTATCATTACCACATCAAGGCTCGTCAAGAAAAACGCCGTGGATGTTGTTATAAAATCTCTTTCTTACTTACCCAAAAATTTTAAGTTCTTGATCCTTGGCGTGGGGGATGATGAGAAAAAACTAAAAGAACTTACACGTAAGCTCAATCTTGAAGAGCGAGTTAAGTTTTTGGGATATGTGCCACACTCTGAAATGCCAAAATATTTACAGGTCTCGGATGTTTTCACAAGACCTTCTCGTTCAGAAGGGCTTGGCAACTCATTTCTTGAAGCCATGGCGTCGGGCATACCTGTTATAGCCACACGCGCAGGAGGAATAGTAGATTTTTTGAAAGACAAACAAACAGGGCTTTTTGTAAAAATAGATGACCCAAAAGATTTGGCAGAAAAAATTAAACTTATTTCGGATAGCGACATGCTTAGAGAGGAAATCGTTGGGAATGCGTACCAAATGGTCAAAGATAAATACAATTGGGATAAAATTGTTTATCTTATGAAAACTGAAGTTTTTATGATTTAAAATATGGCTCAAGGTATGACAATACAAAACACGGCCATGAAGCCGTGTGAAATGTACTTTTGTTATCTCCAAGCTGATTTTTCCCACATCAGCAAGGTTATAAACAGGCCAAATAGGATACAACAAAATTGAATAAACCCAAGAAAATATAATCCAAAACCAAATACGGTAGCTTCTTGAACGAACCCATCCGGGGATAAAAAAAATCTCGCTAAGATATAAAAGTATAATGGAATGAATGCCATTACCCATACTGCTATAGTAGCAAGGACTGCTTTGAACGTATTTTTGACATCGTTCATTATTTCACCTCCTTAAGTATTATAAATTGAGTATTATTTATTGTCAAATCACGTCCTACTCTCCTCCTTGCTCTCCTCATAGATTATTAGCCAGTTTTGTGGTATTATGTTTTTGTGAAAAATTCTAAAAAAAGGCCTAAAATCCTTATTTCTACAGGTATTTATCCGCCAGATATTGGAGGACCGGCGGAATATGCTAAAAACCTAGAAGAGGAATTTTTAAGAAGTGGGCATGGTGTTGTACTGAAAACATATGGGAAAATTGAAAGATTTTTACCTATGGGGATTAGGCATCTTTATTACTTTTTTAAAATTATTCCGGCTGTTTTAATGTCTGATTTCATCATTGCTTTGGACACACTAAGTGTTGGAGTGCCGACCGTCATAGCTTCAAAAATATTTTTTAAAAAAGTTGTCATTCGCACCGGCGGTGATTTTCTTTGGGAAAGCTATGTTGAAAGAACCGGAGACCTTGTTTTGCTTGCAGAGTTTTATGACACTAGAAAAAACAGATTCAACCTTAAAGAAAAAATTATTTTTTATACAACCAGACTTATTTTAAAAACAGTTGATGTTTTGATATTCAGTACGAAGTGGCAACAAAATATTTGGTACAAAGCTTATAATCTCTCTTTTGCTAAACAAAAAGTTATTGAAAATCATTACAACCAAAAACAGGAGACTGGCAAATATACGAATAAAAATTTTATATGCGCCACAAGACCTCTTCGGTGGAAAAATATTGGAGCTTTGAAAGTGGCGTTTTATTTGGCAAAAAAAGAAAATACGGAGCTTGTGCTTGATGATGCTCCAAGCCCACACTCGCTTTTTTTGGAGAGAGTAAAAAATGCATACGCTGTTATTTTGGTGTCTCTTGGAGATATCAGTCCGAATATAATTTTGGAGGCCATCTCATATGGCGTACCTTTTATTTTGACGAAAGAGAATGGTCTTATGGATAGAATAGGGGACATCGGTGTTTTTGTAAACCCAAAAGACATTGACGATATAAAAAATAAAATTATTTGGTTATCAAATGAAACCAATAGAAAGGAGATGGAGAGTAAAATACTAAATTTCAGATTTTTCCATAATTATGCGCAAATTTCTAAAGAGTTCTTAGGTGTTTATAGAAAGATTTAATTTAATAACCGAATGAAAGTCTTATCCATAAGCTCCGACAGAAAAATATTTGAAAAAGATAGTGCGGTGCTTTCGCGTCTTTTGGACCAAGCGTCACTTGTTGAGAAATTGGTTGTTGTGGTTTTTACACTAGAGAAACAGTATTTTCATAAGTTTACCAAGGGCAATTTAGTAGTTTTGCCTACGAATTCTCCGTTTAAAATATCCTATATTACTGATGTGTATTTATTAGCCAAGGATATAAACGGAGTGGACCTTATCAGTACGCAAGACCCATTTTTTTCTGGACTAGCGGGGCTCCTCTTAAAATGGAGACTTAAAACAAAACTTCAAGTTCAGATTCATACGGATATAGCTAGCCCATTTTTTAGAGCATCAAGTCTTTTAAACTTTATTAGATTTTTAGTAGCTTGGATTGTTATTCCTTTTGCAAATGGGGTGAGGGTTGTTAGTGAAAGAGTTAAGGGTGGTATTTCTAAAACTTTTGGTATTTTCTCTAAAAATTTAGTGATAGATGTTTTGCCGGTGTATGTAGATCTTAAAAAGTCAGAAGAAGGAGTTTACGTTGATTTGCATAAAAAATATCCTATGTTTGATTTTATTATCTTTACATCAGCTCGGATTGAAAAAGAGAAAAATTTGTCACTTTTACTTGATGTTTTTAAAAACTCACTTTTCTATATTAAAGGAGCCGGACTTGTTATAGCAGGAGACGGGGGTGAAAGGAAAAAATTAGAAAAAAAGACAAGAGAGCTTGGTATTGAAAAAAGTGTGAAGTTTCTAGGCTGGCAAAAAAATCTTATCGATTTTTATGAATCTGCTGACCTCTATGTTTCCACATCAAATTTTGAAGGATATGGAGTATCTCTTCTTGAGGCCGGTTTTTATGGAATGCCCATAGTGTCCACTGACGTTGGTATTATAGGGGAAGTTTATAAGGATAACGAGGGAGCCCTTGTTTGTCCTGTTGGTGATGGAGAATGTCTAACGCGAAAAATAGTAGAAATAAGAAAATTTGTAGATGTCAGAGAGAGAATAGCGGGTGGTGCTAAAAAAAGCGCCCGAAGTGTGATTTGGGCAAAAGAAAATCACAAAAATAGGTTTTTGAAATTATGGAAAAAAACTATCTAAGAAAAAAAGATATTCTAGGCCTGATATTATTTGGGATTTTAATAGGCACACTGATTTTTGTTGGCAGGCAGTTTGATTTTCATAATGTACTTCTTTGGTTTGAAAAAGGTAATATTGAGAAATTTGGCGTTCTGGCTCCGATTGTGTTTATTCTTGTTTATATTGCTCTTATAGTGTCACTTGTGCCAAGTGCGCCACTAAATATTTTATCTGGGGCGGTGTTTGGGTCTTTCTTTGGCACTCTTTACTCTTTGGTGGCGGTTGTTTTAGGAGGAGCAGTTTCTTTTTTAATCGCAAGAACACTTGGCGAAAGTTTAGTATCAAAGTTTATAGAAAATGAGTCAGAGTTTTTGCATAAATATAACCGGAAAATATCAGAGGATGGATGGGAAGTGGTCCTTCTTTTTAGGATAATCCCTTTTTTCCCCATAAGCGGTCTCAACTATTTGTTTGGCCTCTCAAAGATGAAATTTAGGAGCTACCTTTTAGGCAGTATTGTTGGTACTATCCCGGGTATTTTTATCCTCTCATTTTTTGGGGATTCTCTGTCCAATCTTAATCTCAAAAAGATAATATTGGTCGGGGTTTTGTTTATTATGGTTGGTCTTGTATCTTGGTTGTATAAAAGAAAGATTCAAAACATATGAAGCTTCTTATAATCACTCAAAAACTTAACAAAAAGGACGACGTTCTGGGCTTTTTTCATGCTTGGGTAGCTATGTTTTCAAAATATTTCAAAGAGGTTATTGTAATATGTCTGGAAAAGGGAGAATATGATTTACCAAAAAATGTTAGGGTTTTATCTTTAGGTAAAGAGGATGGACGATCTAGACTCTCGTATGTTTTTCGATTTTATAAGTATATTTGGCAAGAACGCAAAGACTATGACAAAGTTTTTGTTCATATGAACCCTATTTATATTGTTTTGGGTGGACCAATTTGGAAAATCTGGGGAAAACAAATTTTATTGTGGTATACCCATAAACAAGTTGATTTTAAACTAAGAGTTGCTGAAAAATTTTCTGACCATATTTTTACTTCAATCAAAGAAAGTTTTACTTTAACTACTAAAAAACTGCATGTGGTTGGACACGGTATAGAAGTAAATAAATTCTTATGCGAACCGAAGACAACGGACAGGCCATCTTCCATTCTTCATATGGGTAGGATTACTCGCATCAAAAATTGTAATGTTCTGATAGAAGCCGTTTCTTTACTGAAAAAACACTTTGGTGGTATACATTTAATCTTTGCTGGAACTTTGATAACCAAAGATGATTTTGCATACAAGCAAGAGCTTGAGACTCTGATAGAAAAATATGGATTGACAAATGATATTGAGTTTGTAAGTATTTCTTATGATAATATCAAAGACAGGTTTTGCCAGTCAGATTTGTCTGTAAATTTGACGCCAACAGGTGGCATGGACAAGGCGGTACTTTCTTCACTTGTGGCCAAGAGGCCTGTATTTGTTTCTAATGCGGGTTTCTCAAAGCTATTTGGACAATATCAAGACCTGTTTATTTTTAAATATTGCAATCCAAATGATTTAGCAAAAAAAATAATAGAATATTATTCTTTGTCAAACAAATCATCAATAATGGAAGATTTGTCAAAAAATACCAGAGATGATTTTAGTGTGGAGAGTGTTGTCTCTAAAATTATAAAAATATGCAAGTAGATAAAAGTAGTTATAAATTCCAAAAGTATTCATACCCAGAAAGGTGGGGAAGTTATTTTTACCAAATAAAAGAGGTCCTAGCATTTTCTCCAAAGTCAATTTTGGAAATAGGTGTAGGGGACGGGGTACTTGGCGCATATATAAAAAATAATACCGATATTTCGTATAAAAGTCTTGATGTTGCAGAAGATTTGAATCCAGATGCCACTGGATCCGTGGTCTCTATACCATTTGAGGATAAATCATTTGATGTTGTGGTGGCCTATGAAGTTTTGGAGCATATTCCATTTGGGGGTTTTGAAAAAGCTTTAATGGAACTTGGGCGTGTTTCAAGGGGGGGTGTGGTTATAAGTCTACCTCATTTTGGTCCTCCGGTTAAATTTTCATTGAAGATCCCATTTGTGCCAGAAATAAAGATTTCTTTCAAAATACCTTTTCCCAAGAGACATGTATTTAATGGTCAGCATTACTGGGAAATAGGCACAAGGGGTTATGGGGTTTATAAAATCAGGAAGACATTGGGTAAATATTTCTATATTTTAGAGGATTATGTTCCGTGGGAGAATCAATATCACCACTTTTTTATATTGAGAAAAAAAACATGAAAGTTTTGTATATTTTTGCCGGTGAAAGAGACAGCAAGTTTAAGGGCACTGCCGGTGTGGATTTTTCTGGCACTTCATTTTATGGACAAAATCATTTGAAAAATTTTGGGATAAAAGCCATCTACAAAGAATGGTGGAATGATCCCCTGATGTCTTTTGTTGGTAGACTACTTGGCTTTAATCTAAGGCACGCTTTCATGTTTTTTAGAACTTTTGGTCAGGATATAGTTTTTGGGTCATCTGTTTTGAATATGATGATTTTTAGGAAATTTATTCCGAGACAGACAAAATTTGTAATGTTAAACATAAGTCTAACCAGACTCTGGCAAAACAATAAAAACAAAAAAATAAAAGGACCTGTCATAAGGTGGCTTTTGAAAAGTTTGGATGGTGTTGTTTGTCTTTCAACAAAGCAGAAAGATTTTTGTGTCAGAGAGTTTCATTTTCTAAAAGGTAAAACTTTTTTTGTGCCATTTGGCGTTGACGTTTCATTTTTGAAGTTTATTAGAGAAGGTAGGGAAGATTTTATACTATCGGCTGGACGGGACAATGGTCGTGATTATAAAACTGTCTTGGAGGTAGCAAGACTAATGCCGAATGAAAACTTTGAAATTGTTTGTAGCCCAAGAAATTTGGGCGGGATTGTAGATATTCCTAAAAATGTAAAAGTTTATTTTGATATAACTAAAAAGGAGCTTGAAGAAAAATACAAAAAAGCCAAAATACTCTTGCTCATCACGCATGATGATGACTATAAACATGGAGCCGATTGTTCCGGTCAAACTGTTTTATTGGAATCTTTTGCTATGGGTCTTCCGGTTATAGCCACAAAAAGAGCTTCACTTCGTGATTATGTTAGTGATAAAAACAATATAGCGCTTGTTGGTATCTATGATGTCTCGACCATTATAGAAAAGGTGAATCTCTTTGGGGATGAGAGCGTAAGAGAAAGACTAGCAAAAAATGCCAGAGAGATGGTAGAAGAAAATTTTTCTACAAAAATTTTTGCTTCTGGGGTTGCGCGGGTATTTAAAGATATAAATAGCAAATCTAACAATGGATAATTTTGAATGTTATTTTTGCAAAAACAGAAATTATAAAAAACTAATATCCGGTGGAGAGTTTCATGTTTGTAAAAAATGTGGACTTATAAGTATCGCCAAAGAATCTAGGGTGAAAGACCCTAGGAGTTATTATAGCGATGTTTATTACCCCCCAGAGTATGCAGGTAGGGGTAATATCAAAGAAGCTTTCTCTTCTAGGATTCCTATCATATCAAATTTTATTAAAAAAGGGGGAAGAGTGCTTGAAGTCGGGGCGTCCTCTGGTGATTTTTTGAACATTTTGCAAAGTTTTGGTATGAATGTTAGTGGGGTTGAAATCTCAGAAAGAGCATCAAAGAAGGGGAGAGGGTTGTATAATCTGCCTATCGTAACTGGGACTTTATTTGATGCTTCATTTGGGGATGGGAGTTTTGACGCTGTGCTTATTTATCATGTCCTTGAACATTTGGAGGATGTTCGCGGTTTTTTAAAAGAAGTTTATCGAGTGTTAAAGTCTGGTGGTTTGTTTATTGTGGAGGTTCCAAATATTAAAAGTATTGACAGATATTTATCAAAACAAGCTCTCCGTAGTATTCTTGATTATCCTAACCATGTGTATGGGTTTTCTCCTCGGGTTTTGAAACATCTTTTACGAGAGGCTGGGTTTGGGGTTATTTATGAAGAAAAGTCATTTTCTTTTGTTTTGTCTTCTTGGATAAAATCTTTATTCAAAAAAAGTAAAAACAATGTAAAAGAGCAAGAATCAGAAAAAGACATTTTAAATCTGGGCAAGCTTGATGATTATAAAAAAAGGAGTATTTTTAGAAACAGGTTGTCCAATATATTTCCTGGGATGAAATATACTATAGTGGTGAAGAAAATATGAAAAACCCAAAGCTAATCTATATAACAAATGTAAGAATGCCAACAGAGAAAGCTCATGGTATTCAAATGATAAAAATGTGCGAGGCTTTTGCAAACGGCGGGCTTGATGTTCTTTTTGTCGTGCCAAAAAGAAAAAACAGGATAAAAGAGAATACATTTTCATATTATGGTGTTAAAAAAATATTTGAGATTAAATATGTTTGGACATTGGATCTTATAAATATTTTGCCTTGGGTAGGGTATTGGTTAGAGACTTTAATATTTATAAAACTAGTTGCTTTTAAATATCTGTTTTCATCAAGAAGAGATAAGGTTATTTACACTAGAGATTTTTTGATTGCCTTTATTTTTAATATGTTAGGTTTTAAAGTTGTGTATGAGGCCCACCGCATTATTTTGAAAAAGAAAATATTTTTTAGATTGCTAAAAGGTGTAAAACATATTGTCACAAATTCAAAGGGCACAGCAGAAGAGTTTATAAAAACGGGTTTTAAAAAAGTATCACCATTACCAAACGGGGTTGACCTTAAAGAATTTGATATAAAAAAAAGCAAAAAGGAGCTTAGAGAAAAACTCGGTTTGCCACAAAATAAAAAAATAATAATGTATACGGGCAACCTTTTTGATTGGAAAGGTGTGGAGACGCTTCTTGATGTATCTGGGATGTTGGACCCTGATAAGCATTTGACAGTGATTGTCGGAGGTCAGGATAAGGATATAGAAGGGAAAAAGAAATATGTAAAAAACAAAAATATAAAAGGGGTAATGTTTTTTGGTCACCAAAATAGAAAAATTATTCCACAATTTTTAAAATCTGCAGATTGTCTTGTTTTACCAAATAGCCCTATTTCAGAGGAATCTATCAAGTACACCTCTCCTGTAAAATTAGCCGAATATATGGCATCTGGTGTCCCGATAGTATTGTCGGATTTGCCCTCTCTAAGGGCCATTTTGGGCCCCACAGAAGGTCTTTTTGTGCCTCCGGATGATGCCGAAGCTCTTAAAATAGGCATAGAAAAAGTCTTAGATGATTCTGCTTTAGCTAGCAACTTAGCAGAAAGTGCTCTAAAGGGGGTTTTGAAATACACATGGGATATAAGGGCTAATAAAATTTTAGATTTTATTAGGGGATAAAAGTTAAAAGAAATAATTAGGTTAAAAAATAGACCTAAGATACCTCTTTAATTTTGGTAGAAATGAGAAATAATTTTTAACAATTTTTCCATTTACCATTTTATAATCTGCATCTTCTATTGTGCAGGCGTTGCCTCTACCTTTTATAAAGGAAATATTATGCAATGCTTCTGGATTTGTTTTTCTTGTATCTGTGTTTATTCTAAGTGACGGATGGTTTTGATGTATTGCTAAAACATCTTTTGTTAAATCTATTATGGAAATTTTTTTATTTTTGGCATTCCAAATCATCCAGTTGTCCCAACCGATTCTGCCAACAACAAGTGGGGGCATGTTATCTAAAAACCCTTTTCTAAATATAAAATAATCTATGCCAGCAGGAGAGTGGACTTTGCCATTTTTTTTAGCTTTCTCCTTTAAACCATCGATCTCATTATTATTTGAAAAATCAACTGGAAAATTTATGTTGAAGTCTGTTCTTCTGCCGACAGCTAAAAAATGACTACTAGGCAGTTTTTCCACAGCTTTTACTAAGTCGTCGAAAAATATCATATCTGCATTTGAATACATCAAAATTTCTCCATCTTCACTTTGCCCCTCTGCTATTCTGAATGCATCATTTAATAGGGGTGTCCCAAATTCACTTTTTCTTATTGTCCCAATATGCTTTGCTCCAAGTTTGTTTGATTCTTCCTCAATATTTTCTTCATCTCCGATTATTATTGTATTTGCTCCAGTTTTTATCCAGCTTGAAATGGCATTTCTTTGTATAAGAGAGATATGAGGGTCCAAAAGTGGTTTGGGAAGTGAAAATATAGTGAATTTATTCATTTTGCAGTATTTGTTTATACAATTTAATATACTCTTTTACCATCTTGTCTTTTGTGAAATTGTTTATGATAGTCCCTCGTGCTATTTTTGCCATTTCTTCTAATTCGTTTTTATTCTTGCTTAGCAGAAAATTTACTCCGTTTATAAGGTCGAGAGTATCTTGATATTTTGCTATATAACCACTTTCTTTGTGCTTGATAGCTTCTGGTGATATGCCAACAGGAAAGGCCACTACCGGCACGCCAGAGCTTAAAGCCTGCGTTATCACCAGGCTAAAAGCTTCTGCTTCTGATGTGTGTAAGAAGATGTCGGAAGCATTGTAATATTTGGCGAAAGTGTGTTCGTCGTTTATATAAGGAATAAACTTAATATTTTTATTATCAATTTTTTCACTATCCTCCAGGCCCCCTATCATAAGGAAAAGAATATCATCTCTGTCTTTATAGTGTTCTATGACTCCCTTTGCGAACCTCCATCCCTTTTGTGGATTATGTTTTCCTCCTGCTGACATAAGGGTTATTATTTTTTTACTGACGGGCAAAGAGAGCTCTTGGCGCGTGGTTTCTTTGTGGCGCGGTTTATACATTTCTTGGTCAACCCCGTTTGGTATGTAGTATATTTTTTGTTTGCCAAGAATGCTTTTTCTGACTTCTTTTTCAAGCCACCTTGACGTGGCCACTATATGTAATTTTGATTTATTGTAAATCTTTTCTTTTTGCTGGAAAAGATATTTTCTTCTGTTAAACAGAAGGTTTGGTTTGACTTCCATACTAAAAAGAGGTTTTCCGCTCTCATCTTTTATAAGCCAAGCTTCGTGTGCCGTGATTGCCCACATATCATGGAGTGACCACACTATCGGTTTATTTTTTGAAATTATCTCCATGTTTTTGAGATTGAAGAAACTATTGTGTAGGTTGTGGCAATGCACAATATCTACCTCTTTCAGCCTTTTTGATAATAACAGAGAAGAGTTGTTGAAGTGCTCTATGTCGTTTGAAAGAAAATAATGGATTTTGTTATAAAAGAAACTGTCTATGTCTTTTCTAAATATTTTGTATAAAAGTTTTGAAAACCACCCTTTTTCCTTAATCAAAAAAATATTATTGCTGTTTGTGCGTTTTTCTTTTACAAAAAGAGACACATCAAGACCTTCCTTTTCTAGTCCATTTTTTAGATCCAAAGCTAAGCGGGCAGCCCCACCTCTATGATCACTTGTGTTTATTTTTAATATCCTAATCATTTTTTGGAATTGCTAAGATGTTTTTAGTAATAAATGGTGATTCTTTATCTATGATTTTGATGTCATAGTTGGCAGAGTTCAATAAAATACTGCAAAGCATCATCATTTCTAGATTATGTATCTCAATTATAAAAATAGGTTTCTTATCGCTGACTAATTTTCTAGCTCCTAAGAGTACGAGATATTCGGCTCCCTCAACATCTATTTTTATTATATCTGGCTCTGGTAAGCCGTTCTCTTTTAGACCATCTATTGTGTCTGTTTTGACTATAATTTTTTTAAAATTACGATAGGTTTCTTGGGGAAGTGGCGGAGTGATGTTATCAAGGTGCGAGCCTGATGTGGCGGTTTTATTTCCGTCTGTCTCTGCATCAAAAGTGGCCTCGCCGCGAGTGTCACTTAAAGCTATATTTTTTATATTTATAATATGAGAAATGCTCTGATTTAAGTTTATATTGTGTTCTAGGTTTTTTAGGTTTACTGGGTTTGGCTCAAATGATATTACTTTGCCGTTTTGTCCGACTTCTTTGGCAAAAAGCAACGTGTGGTATCCGACATGCGCCCCAACATCCCAGATTGTTTTACCACTTAGATTTGTTGTTTGTTTAAGTGATAAGAGTAGATATTCTTCGTAATCTCCGTTTACTATATGCTTATAGAAACCTTTAAGCGGATAGGGGACTCTCATTTTTAGTCCTTTTGCTTGTCCAGAATCTATGAGTATTTCTTTTAGCGTTGGCTTTTGTTTAAATAACAAAGAGACCACTATCTTGTATAAGGAACTAAGAGACAGATGCCAAATTTTTAGCAGAAATAATTTCATGTGAAGAGTTTTTTTATTTTTTGGATGAAGCTTCGTGGGTAGAGTTTACTTTTGGTATATTTATCAGCGTCTTTGTTTATTTCTATCTTATCTGGATGTGTTATTTCGCCTAAACTATTTGTCTTAAGGTTTGATTTGGTTGAGTCACTTTTTTTGGTGTGTGTGGCACTTTCACCAAAACCTATATTTGAAACGAGATTGGTATTAGGGAGTATGCATAGGCCACTGACTTTTGATATTGAATTTTGCCACTGATAGTCCCACGTATCTAGTGTTGGATTGTCTGTTAGGTTAATATCATAAAATTTCCAAGCACGTCCCCATGTGGCCCAACCCCATATGTGAATAAATTTTGAAAAATAATAACTTGCCCCACCTCTTTTTATACCGTTTTGGAAGTTATTGCCACTTATCATCATTATCTTATTTTCTGTTTTGTATTTTTCAAGAAGCACCTCGCAAAATCCAAAAAAATCTTGATGTGGTATACAGTCGTCTTCAAGTATTATGCCTTGCTCTACATTTTCAAAAAACCAGCTGATAGCCCCGGCCATTGCCATTTTGCAACCAAGGTTTTTTTCTTCAAATTTTGTTTTAACAATACAATCCCAATCTATATTTTTTACCACCTCTCTGGTTTGCTCGCATTTTTGTTGCTCTTCTTGGTTGCGTGGGCCGTCCGCTGAAATAAACAAATATTTTGGTCTTATCTTTCTAATCTCATCAAAAACACGCCTTGTTTCATGAGGGCGGTTAAAGATTGTGAACAGGATCGGAGTTTGAAAGTTCATAAAGTTTTTGGGTTTTTGAAGGGGAATAGAAATTATATTCTCAATAATCTCTCAATAAATCTTGGTATTTTTTTAGAAAAAAACATCAGTTTCACCCATATGTTTGGCAAACTCCCGTATCTTTTATAGTAATAGACTTTTTCTATGATGGAAAGGGGCACCCAGCTCATATTTATAGCGTTTAGTTTTATGAGTTTATCGTCTCTTTTTCTCTTTTCAAAAACATCACCATTTTGGAAGTAAAGTTTCTTTATATTTCTATTAGCGTTTTTATAAAATTCTGTTTCAAAGCTGTCCTCCTGGCATATATTCTCATCAAAAACGGAATTATTCACAATCATGTTTGATCGTGCTGTTTTTATACCTGATTCTTCTTTGTAAGTAGCAAAGGCGCGCATTTCTGTGAATGCCCAGTCTGGGTGAGTAGAGAAAGCTTTTTCTTGATTCTCCAAATAGTTCTCTCTGGTAAATAGTTCATTTATTTTGTTTATATAATCCTCTACGGATATTAGATTATTCACTAACCCATTCATGCAGATGCCGTTGCATTGTGTGGTGCAGTCAATATCCCTAAACTGATTTTCTAAAACTGACAAATCAGTCAATATCAATGTATCTGAATCAAATGTCCAAAATTTCTGTATCTTTTTTTCTTTCAAAAAATTGTATATGCAAAACCATCTTTTGAAAACAAAGTTTGTCCAATAGCTTTTTCTTTTCTGATTGCCGGCTATAAATTTGTATACTTTTTTAAAAGTTTCTGCTTCTTTTCCTTTAAAATAATCCTCAAAATAAAAATGTGTGGCACTTGCGCCCTGCGCTATTTTTTTGTTGGAAATATCACCAAGTAAAATGACCTCTTTATCAGGGTTTTTAAATTTGGCCAGTTTTAGGGTGTACTCTAAATATGGCGAGTTGCCGTAATGTATGAAAATAATGGGGGCAATCATCTGTTTGTTTCCTCTACAATATCCTATCATTATAGATAGAGCAAATTATTGCTTTGCCCTATTATTTTAACCTTAAATAGGTATAATTTCTAAGTGGATTCTCATATAAACAGCATTAAAAATAGCGAAGTCGCGAGGTTTATTGTCATAGGTATTTTGAACACACTAGTTGATTTTGCTGTGCTCAATCTACTCCTCTATATTTTTAGCTTTGTCGGTTTGAAGTTTTATCCTATTTTTAAATCTATTTCTTTCATATTGGCTGTTATGAATAGTTATTACTTTAATAAATATTGGGTATTTCTTTCTCATTCAAAACCAACGTTTCACGAATCTAGTAAATTTTTTATTGTTAATATTACCGGGCTTTTTCTAAATCTTGGAGCTTCAAGCTTGGGCATATTATTTACTCTATCTCTATTCCCAGATATTTCAAGATTGTTGGTGGCAAATATAGGAGCTTTTTGTGGTACGGCTACTGTGGCCGTTATGAATTTTTTATCATACAAGCACTTGGTTTTTAGAAAGATTGGAAATAGTAATGGATAATAATTCAATTTCAGTCGTTATACCTACTTTTAATGAAGAGAAGAGAATCTCCAAAACATTGGAGTCGATAAATAGATATTCTTTAAAGACGAATCTAATAAAAGAGGTTATTTTAGTTGATGATGGCTCACGTGATAATACTGTTTCGGTTGTAGCTAATATGCCAAATATTCAATTCCCATTGAGAATATTAAAAAATCAAAAAAATATGGGAAAAGGTTTTTCTGTGAAAAGAGGGATGCTTGAAGCTACGGGGGATGCGATATTGTTTATGGATGCTGATGGGTCTGTTTCTATTGAAAACCTTGATAAATTTACCAAAGAAATGAAAAATGCAGATGTGGTCATTGCTTCGATTGAGGTAGGTGGCGCAAAAGTTGTTAGAGATGATAATTTCTTCATGAGACGATTTTTGGGCAAAATGGCCAAATGGTTAATAAAAGTGGTGGTCCTTCCGGGCATATATGATAGTCAGAGAGGATTCAAGCTTTTTAGTAAGAAGGCTAGGGATATTATTTTCCCCAAGCAAACTATAAATCGCTGGGGTTTTGATATAGAGATTTTACTTATTGCTAAGAAAACCGGCTTTAAGATTGAGGAGTTGCCAATAATTTGGGATAACCCAAGGAGCGACTCTGTAAAAATTAGGTCGTATCTGGTATCCCTATATGAATTATTTTTGATTAAAATAAATGACCTTTACGGAATATACAAAAATGCGAGAAAAAATTAAAAAAATAATAAATGTTTCAAAAAGGCACTGGCTCGGTATTCTTTTAGCTTTACTTGTCGGGATTGTCACAATTTCTCCAAATCTTATTTTTATTATGAAGCTCGGGGATGAGTATAAAGGGCTCTATATTATGAAAGCTGATGCTCACCCATACTATATATCTCGTATCAAGGAAATGTACGAGGGAAACGGTATGACCAATCCATACATATATGAATATAAGTTTAATACTTTACCAGCTACTCCTATATTTGGGGCGTACCCCATAGCCATAGTGGGGAAAATTTTAGGCGTTAAAGCAGAAAATATAGCTCTTATGTCAACTTTTGTTATCCCGATTTTGGTGGCGCTACTGGTATATTCATTTGGGTTTCTTTTGACAAAGAGACCCCTCTTTGCGCTTCTCCTTTCGGGACTTATTATGTTCGGAACGATTCTGTTCAATATGGAGGATTTACTTCATTTATTTCGTGGAGAGCTGGTGTACACACAACTTACCATCTGGACAAGGCCGATACTTCCAACAATAAGTTTTCTTGTTTTTTTCTTGTATTTGAATGTTTTATATAAAGCTCTGGAAACAAAAAGCAATAAATGGTTTGGGGTGCTGGCCCTTGTTTATGGTTTGAGCTTTTACACTTATTTATATTGTTTTCTTTTCTTATCTTTGTTCGTCTGTGTTTTATTGATTACCCTTTTAATAAAAAAAGATTGGCTCTTGTTTAGGGGGTTTTTGCTTTCAAGTGTGGTGGGGGCTCTACTTGGGTCGTACATGATTTATTACCTTTATCAGGTATCACAAAACCCATACTATGAATTTTTATCAAAAAGTTTGGGGCTGGTTTCTTCAAATAAATTAATAATTAGTACAGGCGCTGTTTTGACCACTTTTATATTTGGGTTATTTTTGTATTTCAAACGCCAATTTGGCGAAAAGGAAATACTTTTGACCTCTCTTTTAGTTTCTACTTTTGTGGTTGTAAATCAACAGATTATAACTGGCAAAATCCTGCAAGAAGGGCACTTACATTGGTATTTCAATGTTCCAGTTTTCGCCATTATCATCATTTATGTGTTAGCGAATATAAATAAGAAAAATATTTCAAACATATTTGCGGTACTGGTTATGTTGGCATCGCTGTATTCCTCTATTTTTATACAGTACTCTTCATATAAGTATTGGTTTAACGATATAAAGGATAAACAAAAATACATGGGTGCATTTTTGTGGTTAAATGAAAACACGAAAAAAGAAGATGTGGTGCTTGCCAATGAGGACATTTCTCAATATATTCCTGTTTTTACCAACAACAATGTTGTCTATGATGTGCAGGCCTACAACTTTTTCTGGTCAAAGGAAAGAGCAGGTTTCAGGCCAGATAATATTATCGGTCCAAATTTTGAAGAGAATCTCAAAAAATATAGAGTGGATTATTTAATCTGGGACAAAGATGCGGATCCATCTTGGGGGCTATACGGCTATCCTTTTCTAGAGAGACAATACCGAAATGGTGGCTTTGTTGGTGACATTGAGGTGTATCGTATTATCTTTGGTATTAATTAGTTTTCTCAATTCCCAATATTTTTCTCAATTTGTTTTTTATTCGCTTAGGTAAGTTATCCCACTTCGATGTAGGTTTTAAGTAGTCGTACCAAATAGCATCCATTTTTTCTTCATAACTGATATTGTTGAAAGAAAAAAAGACTTTGTCGCTTAGATTTTCAATGTAATATCTATCTGTGGTGCCACAATGTATGCCGGTGCCATCAAATCCAATATTTTGAATGAGTGATTTGACTGGTCTTACATTTAGCATGTCGTTCTTGATAGAGTGAAAAGCCACTTTGAAATCACCAGCGTTAGAAAGACCATCTTTTATCTTCTTTAGTCTATCTATAAGTGCTGGATATACTTTGTATATTTTTTTAAATAATTTTTTATCTCTCATTATCTCGTCATAGCCGCCATTGTAATTCATCACCCCAACTATATCTCTATCTTGCCAAGTGCCAAGGCCCCAAGCGTTGTAATGTTTGCTTAAGAAATAATCATACCTATAGTTGTTGGGAAATTTTGCAGGCAAGTTATAACCATTAATTGTTAAAATGTTTTTATTATCTTTGTAGAAATCTAATCCGGCGTTCATAAAACTTAAAAAACCGGGCGCTGTGACGATATCATCCTCCATAAATATTATCTTTCCATATTTATTCAAAATATCCTCTATACAGCCATAGTTATTTTTTATGAAATCATTATTTTCTCTGGCTATTAGGTTTAGGCTTTTGAAACCAGTTATTGTTTTAATATACTCTCTAATCATTCTTACTTTTTCTTCATCACCCATTTTAGGTCCGTCAGAGTATATATACAAATCACTCTCCTTTGCAAGTGGGTTTTTTTGTAATGCTTCAATCGTGCTTTTAAGATGGTTGATTCTTGTGTATGTTGGGATTGCAATTGGGGCAAGCTTTTCTGTCATTTTCTCATTTTACTCTAAAAGACAAATATAAAAAAGCCCGCCCACTAAAGATGTGGACGAGGCTACTCTTCTAGTGCCTTTTTATGATTTTTGCAGGGATACCGACGGCAGTTACTTCGGCCGGTATATTTTGAGTTACTACAGCACCGGCGCCGATAGTGCTGTTATGACCTATTTTAACACTCGGCAAAACCACGGCACCTGTTCCTAAAAATACTCCTTCTTCGATTACAACTTTGCCTGAAATGTGTA
>CAYHGJ010000005.1:0-24831 GCA_964356235.1 uncultured Candidatus Saccharibacteria bacterium
TTGAAGATCCGAAGGCTTTGATGATTGCCAATGATGTTTTTAGGGCAGTAGAAACGATAGGTCTTCCAGAGGCCTCTGTAAACCTTTGTCATGGGGCCATTTATCTATCTTGTGTAAAAAAGAGCAGAAAAGTCTATGAAAGTATGTTGCGAGCGTATGATGATGCAAAAAAATATGGCAACTTGCCTGTACCTATGAAAATCAGAAATGCTCCGACAAAACTTATGAAAGATATTGGATATGGCGATGGTTATGAAAAATACACTAAGGAGGATTTATTGCCTGATAAACTAAAAGGTAAAAAATATTTTTTCTAACAGACCCCTATTCTCGTCTTATGGGAGCTTTTCGTATGATTTCTATAACCTCATCTAAGTCATCGGTTATGGTGTATAGGTCCATATCAGTGAGGTCTACAAATTTGTGAGCATTGTAAAGATGTTTTTTAATGAAAGTGTTAAGCGGGTCCCAATAATCTTTACCGATCAAAATTATGGGCATTTTTGTGGTTTTGCCTGTTTGCACTAGTGTTAGAAGGTCAAAAAGTTCATCAAGAGTGCCAAACCCGCCGGGGAAAAACACACAAGCTTCTGCTGAGAAATATAGGGCCACTTTTCTGCTAAAGAAATAATAAAAATCTAGTGACTCTGTGAGGTATTGGTTTTTGCTTTGTTCATAGGGAAGTATGATGTTAAATCCTATAGATACTCCGCCCGATTCTTTAGCCCCTCTGTTGCCAGCTTCCATTATGCCAGGGCCTCCTCCTGTGACGATGGAATGGCCAAGCTTCTTTACTATTTTTTCTGCGAGGATTCTTGCTTGTTTATAATGTTTGCTATTTGGCATTACTCTCGTAGAGCCGAAAAAAGTCACAGATTTGTCTGTTTTTTTGATAAATGTAAAGGCGTTTAGGAATTCTTTATTTATTCTTGCTCCTCTTCGACTAGCTTCTTTTTCAAGGCTTGCCAATGTGAAGGATGTATCTTTACTGTCTTTTTTTGGGCTCATTTTATGATTATTATATCGTTTTTCTGGTTATTTTTAAAGGGTATCTCTAAGTGACATACTAAAACGTAGACCCAATATAAGTAACATTCCTAATACTAAGAAAATAAATCGCGTATCGTTTGTTATGGACAAAATAAGTGTGCCAATGATGGGTCCTATGATGTAGCCGACAGGATCCACCATTCTATATGTGCTTATTATGTCCGAATCATCGGGGGACACTTTTTTGAAAAAGTATGTTTCTGTCATTATCTCTATAATACTTGCGCCGGTGCGTGTTATGAAAAGCAATATCACCCACAACAGGAGCGACTGACTTTGCATAAAAAATATTGATGCTGTTGATAGCCCGGTGATTATAAAGCCGATAGAGAGCATTTCTTTTTCACCAAACCTTGTATCAGCCAGTTTGCCAAGTGGCAACTCAAAGAGAATAAATGGCAAAAGCATAATGGTAAAAACTATACCGAGCTCTTCCCAAGAGAACCCCATTGTTTCGTGTAGGTATATCGGAGAATAGATAACCATGAAGGCGTAGAATGTCCTAAGAAGCAGGTTTGATGAAAAAATACGCACAAGGTCTGGCCTTCTTAATATTTTTGAAATACTTGCTCCGATAGGGTGTCTGATGTAGTCTATTTTGTTGTATTTTCTAAATTTGTAAAAAAGCAAAAATAATATTGGTATTAGTATGATAGATGAGAGTAAGTAGACATTTTTATAATCGCCATTTTCTATAATAGATCCAGATATAAATGGGCTTATGACGACGGCGATATTGGTAATAGTCAAAAATATTCCTCGTATTTTACCAGTTTGTCTCTCGTTGGTGTTTTTTTCAAGGAGCACATCTAGATTGAAAAGGAGAATTCTGACAAATAGCTGTCCAAAAATAAAAGCAGGCAAAATCAGCAATAGGTTTTTTGATATAGCTAGGGTTATAGTTAAGAGGAAGTTTATGATGATACCGACAAACATCATCTTATATATCCCGTACCTTACTAGTATTTTTTCAGCATAGATAAGACCAAGTATGGCCACTATCGAAGATATAATAAACACGACTCCAATCGCTTTTTCACTTATAAATTGTCCAAGATAGGAGGAATTTACATAGACAAGGAGATATGAGTGTACATAGAATAAAAATCCCAGGAGATAGGTCAGATGTAGCACTCCATTTCTAATTTTTTCTGTTCCCATTGTGCTTATTATATCAAGATAATCCCAAAATCACTGGTATGACAACTGGTTTTTTGCCAGTTTCTCTAAGAAGAAATCTTCTAACATTGTTTGCCACAGAATTTCTAACAAAATCAAAGTCAATCGGGTTCATGCCGGATACTGATTCTTCTATGGTATTTTTGATAAGAGCTCTTGTTTTTTGGAGTAATTCTTGAGACTCTCTTAGATATACAAAACCCCTAGATATTATATCCGGTGATTTTTTAAGCTTACCTGTTTTTGGGTTTATGCTTGCCACTATAACAAACATCCCGTCTTGTGAAAGTACTTGTCTATCTTTGATAACGACATCTTGAACACTACCAATAGAAAATCCATCTACCATAAAAGGAGCTGACGGGGCTTTTTCTTTTAGGATGTTTAGAGTTTTACCCTCCTTTATTTCTATAATGGTGCCGTTGTCTGGCACAATGATGTTTTCATCTTTCATACCGATACCCCTGGCTACTTGCGCATGTACTTTGAGCATTGAGTGGAAGCCATAAGCGGGCATGAAAAATTTTGCCCCGACTTGTGAGTTTATCCAAGCAAGTTCTCCGGCATTCCCGTGTCCTGTGGAATGCACGTCGGATACTTTGTAGTGGAGTATAGAGACATTGTGTCTATAAAGGTTGTCTTTTAATTTTCTAACACTAGTTTCATTCCCCGGGATGATAGATGAAGATAGGACCACAGTATCAAATCTGTCCAAGTGGATATACTTGTGTTTTTTATTTGCCATTCTCATAAGGGCGGCAAACTCTTCCCCCTGGGCTCCTGTTGCTAAGATAATGATTCTATCTTTGGGATAGGTTTCCATATCCTCAGCATTGATGAGGGTGCCTTTTAGAGGTTTCAATATTCCTGCGGCGATGGCTATGTCAATATTTGTTTTTATACCTCTTCCCTCGGTTACAATTTTTTTGCCATATTTTTCGGCTATTTGAATGATTTTTATCATTCTCTCAAACTGGGAAGCAAATGTCCCGACAATCAGTCTTCCCTTTACATTTTTTATAATGTTTTCAAAATTTTCATGTATCTGTCTTTCGGTGATTGAATAACCGCTATTTTCCACATTTGTAGAGTCGGCGATGAAGAGAATGTTGTTTTCTTTACCGAGATTGCCGTAGGTCTCTTTTTCTTGGTCCGTTGGTTCTCCGTTTATATGGTCAAGTTTGAAGTCTCCGCTTGTCACTATATTTCCATGAGGCGTTTCTATGACTATGCCCATAGAATCTGGTATTGAATGTGTCACTTTGAAAAAACGCAACAAAACATCTTTGAATTTTATTTTGTCTGTAAGAGATATTATTTTTATATTTAATTCTGGCAAGTCTGGGAATTCCTCTTGTCTCTTTTTTATCATAAGAGCGGTCATACCCTGTGTGTATATAGTGGGGTTGCCAAGCCTTGGAATAAGGTAGGGGATGGCCCCTATGTGGTCTAAGTGTCCGTGGGTTATGACTACCGCTCTTATTTTTTCTTTCCTTTCCTCAAGATATTTTGTGTTCGGCAAAATATAATCTATACCAGGGGCATCATCTTCTGACTCAAATTGGAAACCAACATCGGAAACAATAATGTCATCACCATACTCAAAAACGAGCATGTTTCTGCCTACCTCTTCAACTCCACCAAGTGGTATTACTCTTATGACACCTTTTTGGAGTGGCGGTATCTTCGCGAGCATTCTTGCCTCTTCATTTCCTGTTTTTCCCAAGTCTTTACTTTTGTCACTCGTCTCTCTATTCTCCCCATGACTTGCCTTATGGTGTCTACTCCTTGAATGTCCATCCGCACTTTTGTGGTTATTGGAGTTTTTGTGTTGACGCGAGTTATGCCTACCGAATGTTTTTCCGGAATTGTCTGTTCCTTGTTTTTTATAAATCATTTTTTTAAGTATCTATTTAGCTGGCTTCTATGCCAGTTTTGATTTGTTATTTTAGTGATAAAAAATTAGTAAATTGATGAATTTAATTTATTTATTAATGTCCAAACTCTTTCTGTGTCTATGTACCACTTATAAACAGTATTAAATCTTTCTGATGGGATGCTTATACTTTTCATATCAAAACCTTTTAATTTGTTTGGAGTAATGTATAAAAAGTCTGGCGAATATACAAATATTGCTGGCACATCTTTTATTATTTCGTTTTGAAATTCTGCAAATTTTTCCAATCTTGCATCTTTGTCTGATATGTTTCTGGAATCCTCCAATATCTTATCTGCTTTTAGACTAGCATATTGACTGACATTGAGACCTGGGTCGTTTCTTTGAGAAGAATGCCAAAAAGCAAATAAATCTAAATCTTTGCCTATTATCTCGCCAAACAAAAGAGAATCATATTTACGCGGTCTTATGATTGTTTGATTTAGAGCACCGGTCTCAAATATTTTTATATTAGTTTTTATACCAATAGCTCCAAAATCTTCTTTCATAATCTCCGCTACCTTTTTGAGTTCTGGTGCGTCTGCGGTGGATATGTCAAATGTTAAATCTTCTGTGTTTTTACCTATTTTCTTTTGCCACACACCCTTTCCCTCGTTCCATTTCCACCCGCCTTTCTCTAAGATAGCTCTTGCTTCCCCTTTGGAATAAAGCTCTTGTTTATGAGCATTTAGTATCCCTGGTGGTATTGGGCTATTTATAGCTGTGGCATAACCATATAAAGCTTCGTTGACTATTTTTGTTTTGTCTATTGCTTTGTTCAAAGCGATACGAGCTTCTTTGTTGGCGAATATTTGTTTTTGATTTTGGTTTAGAAATAGTCCAAAAATTCTTGAAAGAGGCACTCTGACCACATTTTTGCCTTGTTGTTCCAACTCTCTAGCTTTTGATGGTGATATGCTGTTTATATTGTCTACACCACCTCCTAGATAAACCCTTAGAAGTTCTTCTTCGTTTGTGAAAAACTTAAACTTCAAAACATTTATATATGGTTTGCCTAGTGCAAATTTTCTAAAAGATTTCAACTCATAATAATCCGCCACGCCGGAGGAATTTCTTTTTATTTTTGAAACCTTGTATGGACCGGAGCCTATCGGCTCTATATTAAATTGGCTGAAAGGAAATTGTTCTGCATCCAAGTCTTTCCAGATATGTTTAGGCAAAATACCTAAGTTTGTGTTTTCAAGAAACGGCGCGTATGGCTGTTTTAGGGTAAAGACGACAGCTTTTTCATTTATTGCTTCTACTTCCACTCCTATCCAGTTTGGTCTTTTGGGGCTTTTTAGGAGTTCATTCTGGACGCTTTTTATAGTGAAGACGATATCTTCCGCTGTTACATCTGTGCCATCATGAAATTCTGCACCATCTTTCAAAACAAAAGTATAGGTTTTGCCATCCTCAGAGATATCAAAACTTTCTGCCAAATCGTTGGTTATTTCTCCGCCATTGCTTGTCCTTGTCAGCCCAGAGTATATAACGCTGGTTAGATCTTTGTCTGCATCTGATATAGCAAGTAGGGGATTTACAAATCTTGGAAACCCTGTTACACCCTCAATGATTTCTCCTCCGTATGATGGCACCTCTACGCTAAGGGCGGTACTCAACTTATATAAAAGTCCCAGAGAGCTAAAAATCAATATCAGACTAAAAAAAGCAAAAATCACTTTTTCTGCTAAAGTGAAAGATTTTATTGTTGTTTCTATAAGATTTACACCGGGAACTCTATAGGTCCTTCCCAGGGCTTCCTTGATTCTGTTTTTCACAAAAAAATAGTTGTCCCGAAGTTTTTATCGGGTGAAATGGTCTATATTATATAATAAGGTCTATAACTACAGATAATACAAATAGGATACCGAGGACTATTGTGCCGTTCCACATAAATTTCTCAAACCCTCTTCTTGTTATTTTTACCCCAGCATCATAATCGCCAAAAGCGGCTCCAAGCCCAGCTTCGGATCTTTGGAATAGAATAGCCACGCTTGTTATAACCGCAAGCGAGATTTGTATAAAGGGTAGATAGGCCCCCAGAGTTTCCATATAGAAAGGAGTATATCTAATAAATCCCAAAAAGTAAAGAATGAGTGATAAATCTTGGCGCAGGGCGCGGTCTCTACGATTTTCGCTAGTGTGTTATTTGGTGCTATAATTTAACTATGTCAAAAATCTATTTAACAAGGAAAATACCAAATATTGCGGAAGAAAAATTAAAAGAGGCAGGGTTTGATGTTACAACAAATCCAGAAGATAGGATTTTATCCAAAGGTGAGCTTATAAGTGAACTTAAAAGAGATTCATATGATGCGGTGCTCTGTCTTTTGACAGATAAAATTGACGCGGGGGTATTTGATGCGGTGCCCACTGCTAAAATTTTTTCAAACTATGCTGTCGGATACAACAACATAGATATAGAAGAAGCAAAAAAGAGGGGAATTGTTATCACAAATACTCCGGGAGTTTTGTCAGAAAGTGTGGCAGAGCATACTTTTGCTCTACTTCTTGCTGTGGCAAAGAGAATAGTAGAGGCCGATAGATTTACAAGAGAAGGGAAATATAAGGGCTGGGCCCCAGAGCTTTTGCTCGGTGTAGATTTATTTGATAAAAATTTTCTTTTGCTTGGAGCAGGGAGAATAGGCACTATCGTGGCTCGTATAGCCAAAGGATTTGGAATGAAAGTATTTTATTTTGATATAAAAAGAAATGAAGAAATAGAAAAAGAAGGGGCGCTATTCGTTGAAAACGTTGAGGATGGGCTTAAAACAGCTGATTTTGTTTCTATACATCTACCACTGCTTGATTCTACAAAACATTTTTTGAATAAGGAAAGACTTGCTCTCTTAAAAAAGACCACTATTTTGGTAAACACCTCTCGTGGCCCGATTGTTGATGAGGAAGCACTTGCGGGAGCTCTTCTAAATAAAAAAATAGGAGGAGCTGGGCTTGATGTATATGAGAATGAGCCATACATAAATGAAAACTTAAAAAGTCTTTTTAATGTGGTTTTGACTCCGCATACTGCTTCTGCCACGCTCGAGACTCGGGGCAAGATGGCTGAAATGGCCGCGGGCGCTATTGTGGATTTTCTCTCCGGTGTTAGCCCAAAAAATAAGGTTTTTTAAACGATTTGTGTTTATATTTTGTTGTGCTTATGCCGTAAGTTTACAAAAATTTGGGCATGGGTATAATGTTAACCGTAGGTTATCAATCTCTTAATATCTTAAAAATACTATGAAAAAAACAGAAAGCAAGAAAATAAAAATATTACCTTTGTCTGATAGGGTTTTGATAAAACCCCTACTGGAAGAGGTTAATAAAACAAAAACCGGAATATACATACCAGAGACGGTAAGCAAAGAAAAACCAGAGAAAGGCAAAGTGGTTGCTGTGGGGCGTGGCAAATATGATGATGGTAAACTAGAACCAATGTCTGTAAAAGTTGGTGATATAGTTTTGTTTTCCAAATATGGATATGACGAAATAAAAGTGGACGGGGAAGAATATTTTATTCTTAAAGAAGAGAATATACTAGCAATCATTAGTTAAAGGTTCATAAAGTTCATAAAGTTCATAAAGTTTTAATTCAAAATTCAAAAACTATGTCTAAACAAATAAAATTTAACGAAGAGGCAAGAAAGGCTCTCCTTATCGGAGTCAATAAAGTAGCTGATGCTGTCCGTATTACTATAGGTCCTCGTGGCAGGAATGTTGTTTTGGACAAAGGGTATGGTGCGCCAACTATTACAAATGATGGAGTCTCTATCGCAAAAGAAATTACACTACAAGATAGATTTGAAAATATGGGGGCGGAGATTGTGAAAGAAGTGGCAGAAAAAACAAACGAAGTGGCGGGGGATGGAACAACTACTTCTGTTATTTTGACTACGGAAATAATAAAACGAGGAATGGAAAAAACTTCTATGGGGGCGAATGCTATGGCAATACGCGCTGGCATAGAAGCGGGTAGTCTGGATGCTGTTCTTTTTTTGAAAAAATTGGCAAAACCAATAAAAAGTGACTCCGAAATAAGGCAAGTGGCTACTATAGCATCAGAATCGGAAGAGATAGGTAGAATTATTGCAGACACAATAAAAAAGGTTGGCAAAGATGCCGTGGTGACGGTGGAAGAATCGCAAACTTTCGGAGTGGAGTCGGAGGTTGTTGAAGGAATGGAAATTGATAAGGGATATGTTTCTCATTATATGGTGACAGATGCAGAAAGAATGGAAGCGGTTTATAAAGATACTCCGATACTTCTAACTGATAAAAAAATATCTAGTATAAAAGATATCTTGCCATTGCTTGAAAAATTGGCCGCTACTGGCAGAAAAGATTTGATTATTATTGCGGAAGATGTAGATGGAGAGGCACTAGCAACTTTTGTAGTTAATAAACTTAGAGGCAGTTTTAACATCTTGGCGATAAAAACCCCAGGATATGGTGATGGCAAAAAGACCATTCTTGAAGATATTGTTGCTATGGTTGGAGGCAAGGTGGTGTCAGAGGACTTTGGCATAAAACTGGAAAGTGTGGAGCTTGATATGCTTGGCAAGGTTAAAAAAATTATTGCAACAAAAGACAAGACTATTATTGTGGGTGGGGCTGGCAAAAGAGCGGGTTTGGATAAGAGAATAAGCGAGCTACGCAAACAAAGAGAAAGTGCTAGCGGAAAATTTGATAAAGAAAAGATAGAGCAGAGGATTGCTAAGCTTTCTGGTGGTGTAGCTGTTATAAAAGTTGGGTCTGCCACAGAAACGGAGATGAAATATTTGAAACTTAAAATAGAAGATGCGGTCAATGCTACAAAAGCTGCAATATCAGAAGGAATAGTGCCGGGGGGTGGTGTTTCTTTGGTTCTTACCGCAGGGGCGCTTCGTAAGAAAAAATTAGAAAAGGGGGGCGAGTTTGAAACTGGCTATAATATTTTGATTGATGCTCTAGAAGCTCCGTTTAAACAGATTGTTTTAAATGCTGGGTTTGAAGATGCTGGGGTGTTTCTCGCGGATGTAAGAAAAGGCAAGGGGTTTGATGCCAACAAAGGTGAGCTTACCGATGATATGATTACATCTGGTATAGTGGACCCTCTAAAAGTTGTTAGAAGCGGACTTCAAAATGCCTCATCCGCCTCAGCTATACTTTTGACTACGGAGGTGGCTATTGCAGAAATGCCCAAAAAGGAAAGCGAAGCAGGCACTGGGGGAGTAGACTACTAATACCGCATGCTCACACAAGTTTGGTGCTCTTTTGTGCTATAATGTAGCTTGTTTTTAATTAGCATTAGTCGACTTAATAAATAAACATATGAGTATTCTTTATATAGTGTTAGGAGTTTTAGCTGTCCTTATTTTGTGGGCCGCTTTTTCCTATAACTCTTTTGTTCGTCTTGTTAACAGAGTCAAAGAATCTTGGGCTGACATAGATGTTCAGCTCAAACGTCGTTATGATCTTATCCCAAATTTGGTAAATACTGTGAAGGGATATGCTACGCACGAAGCGGGGACTCTTGAAAAGATAACAGAAGCTAGGAGCAAAGCGATGCAAGCGTCAAATATCGACGAGAAGGGCAAAGCGGAAAATATGCTAAGTGGCGCTCTAAAATCACTTTTTGCTGTCGCAGAGAGTTATCCAGACCTTAAAGCAAATGTAAATTTTCTAGAACTTCAAAGAGAATTGTCAGATACGGAAAATAAAATCCAAGCGTCACGCAGATTTTACAATGGCAATGTCATGATTCTAAATACTAAGGTGGATTCTTTCCCAAGCAATATCATTGCCAACATTTTTGGTTTTGATAAGACTGCGTTTTTTGAGATTGGAAATGCTGTTGAAAAGGAGCCAGTTAAAGTTAGTTTCTAAATTGGGGTGGGGTTACGAGTTACCTGTTACGAGAAATGAATGGAGCGTGTTATATTTATTCTTCAAACTCGTAACTCATAACTAGTAACTCATAACTCGCTATGACTTTGTACTCCCATCAGGATTCAAACATAAGAAAAACATGGTTTTTAATGTTTAGTTTTTTTGTGTTGGTGGCTGTTGTTAGTTGGTTTATATCAGAGATTTATGGAACGCCAGAGATTCTTTTTGTTGCTGTATTTATAGCTGTTTTTATAAATTTTATAAGCTACTGGTATTCAGATAAGATTGTCCTTTCTATCGCTGGGGCAAAAAGCGCCACGCGCGCAGAATATTTTGACCTCTGGAATGCTGTGGAAAATCTCTCTATAACAGCAGGACTACCTATACCCAAAATCTATGTCATACCTGATAGCGTGCCAAATGCCTTTGCCACGGGGAGGGATCCGAAGCACGCGGTGGTGGCGGTAAGTGTTGGGCTTTTGGAGATTTTAAACAAGAATGAGCTTGAAGGAGTGATTGCTCACGAGCTTTCACATATTGGCAATAGAGATATTCTGATTTCTACTGTGGTTGTTGTGCTTGCAGGGTTTATTGCTATCCTGTCAGATTTCTTTTTAAGATTTGGTTTTCGAGGAGGCAGAGATAATGAAAAAGGGGGTGGGGCACTTGCAATACTTGGGCTTATTATGATTATTTTAGCTCCGATTGCCGCTACAATAATCAAACTAGCTGTTTCAAGAAAAAGAGAGTTCTTGGCGGATAGCACTGGCGCACTTTTGACAAGATACCCAGAAGGGCTTGCGAGTGCACTTGAAAAAATAAGCGCGCATAGTGGCAAGATGAACAGGGCTTCACATGCCACAGCTCATCTTTATATTGCAAATCCTTTTGGTGGCAAGAAGGTCGCTTCTTTCTTGGACAAAATGTTTTCAACACACCCTCCAATAGAGGAGAGAATAAATATACTTAGAAAAAATGCCTAATAATGAAAGTGAATTTAATATTGATGAGCTATTGGAAGAGAAAAATCGTCTGACCTCTTTACTTCGTGGAGGAAAAGGAGATGTTTTGTACGAAGAGTTTGCTCTCATACCAGAAGGACTTATTGTTGAAACAATAAAGTTGAAAAAAGAGATAGAAAAACTTCAAAGACTTGTTTATAAAGACGAGCTGACAGGGGTCTATAACCGCAGAGGTTTTTTTGAAATACTAGATCCGGTTTTTAAGGAAGCATATTTTCATAAACAAAATCCAGATCACGATAGGAGAGCAAGGTGGGGCGACTTGGGGATTATTTTTGCTGACCTTGATAATTTTAAATCTATAAATGACACTTATGGTCACAAAGAAGGGGATGAAATTTTAAAAGCTTTCGCGCGTACGATGAAAAAAATTGCCAGAGAAACCGATGTCATCGGGAGACTCGGAGGTGAAGAGTTTATTGTGGCACTTCTTGGAGCTGATGATGATATTACATATAAAAAAGCGGAGGAAATAAGGGAGGGAATTTTGGATAATGTTAAGGTAAGTACTGATACTGGTAGGGTGATAAGCGCTAGTCTTGGCATAGCCAGTCTCCAAGGAGCTACACCTGGCACTTTGGATGAACTTGTTGGTTTTGCTGATAAAGCAATGTATGAAGCCAAGAAAAATCGTGGCAAAAACAATACAGTCAGATGGAGCGAGATAGAAAATAATAAATAAAAAAGTAAAAGACCCCACACGATTTCTTGTGGGGGGCCGTTGAGGGTGTCTATATCTATCGGTGGGCGATTTGGGCCCACATTTTTTTTGCCTTTTCCCATACGTTATTCATCATCATCAAGATGATGAACAAAATGAGAGTGGCCATGAAAACAAAAAGTGGGCTCATATATCGGTGTTTGTCGATGAGAGAACTCGTCGACTGGTGGCCGATTTTCTCCAGGAGCATTGCGCCCCAGTGAGCAATAATTGGAAGAAGACTATATAGGGTCCATGCCCAGAAGATTGTTAAAGAACCCGGCAGTGCTTGGCGGTTACTCTTGCCGAAGGCAGCACGCCAGTCAAAATAAATTTTTCTGGGGGAATAAGTTTTGACAACCCCTGCGGGAATTGCCGCCATGAACCAAACAGTCAGAAATGCTGGAGCCACGAAACCTATTGTTGTGTACCCCTCAGTACTCCATCCTGCTAGGAAACAATAGGGAATTGCCAGCAAAAAACCTACCAGCACATATAGAAGAGCAAATACGATCTGCATTTGTCGCCTCGCTTTCTCGTTTTGGAATGTACAGTTTTGGCCAAGCCACGATGGCTAAGTCTTCTACTCGGAAGTATATTATATTACATAATAAAAGTCAATATTTAGCAAGTTTACCAGGTATATTTCTGGATAGTGAAAATTTGCGGAGGGTGAGGGATTTGAACCCTCGATGGGGTTTCCCCCTTACCACCTTTCCAAGATGGCGCACTAGACCGCTATGCGAACCCTCCGAATTTTGTAAACAAACGACATTATAACTTAAAAATATTTTTCTGGCATTTTAGCACATTTGATTTTTGGATAATATAGAGTAGTATCATTGACAGAAAAGGAGGAGCTATGGCTTTAGACAAAAAGGAAGCCTCTAGACGCATTATCATATATCTTGAATCGCTTGAGAATAATCATGTTAACCCTGATTGGAAAAATAATACCATCAAGACTCTTCGTGATTATATTAATGATGAAGCAACAGCCTTTGATGTTTGGCGAGCTTTTGAAAAAGCGCCAGAAAATTGTTTTAACACTGAAGTACTTATAAAGATGAATTCATTGAAATATCTGTTCCACGCGAGTCTATAAGTAAAAAATAATCCCTCCGCGCGCGGAGGGATTTATGTTTTAGAGCATTAGTCTTTTTTATTTTAAGAGATTTTTAGCCCTTTTTGTTCTTTTGATAGTCGGGGTGTTTTTAGAGCTGTGCAGGGTGGTCTGTCTATTACCACTCCCATTTAGTGAGGTATGGTTGCCATTGTTGTGCCCATTTTTTTGCTTTTTCTTGGGCGAAACTTTGACTGTTCCCCAGTTTGACTTACACATTCTTCAAATTTCCCCTTTCACTTGCCCCGTAGTAAGCTTCCTGCTATGTACTAAGTCGCTTCAGTACTGTGGTGCTTTACCATTGGGGCTCAATTCCTTTTTTATATTAGCACTTATATTTGTAAAGTAAACCTCGTTAGAAAATTAACTAATGATCATTTTAAACAATAGTAAATTACTTTGTTTCTAAAGTTTTTCACTAAACTAATATTATTTGCAGATTTTATGACGGGGTGAATCTATTGTTTAAGAATCTTTTTGTCTCCTTTTTTATCTTTCCGATCTGTTTTGGTGAAAACCACTTTATTCCCTCTATTTTTTTAAACCAAGTTTTCTGTCTTTTTGCATATTTCCATATTTCTTTTTCCAGACTCTCAATCATTTTTTCTTTTGATATCTTTCCACTTAAAAATCTCGCCATGTAGCGATATTCTAGGCCAAGTTTCTCCATTCTTTTGTACGAAAGACCACTTTTATGGAGTCTTTCTGCTTCTTTTATCATTCCCTTTCTTATTCTCACGCCCAACCTTTTTGATATTTTTCCTTTCAGTATGTTATTCGGCAATGTTATACCAAGCCACAATATGTCATAAGGTTTTGTTTTTATTATTTTGGGCACATTTCCGACAGCTTTTGCTATCTCAATACTTCTAATAAGTCGGATTTTGTTTTTAACATCCACCTCTTTTATTCTTTTGGGGTCGAGTTTTTTTAGTATTTCTATGAGCTGTGACGATGTTTTTTCATTCAAAGATTTTCTTAGTTTTTTGTTTTCTTTAACATTGGGCATCTGCCAACCTTCAAGTAATATTTGGGCATAAAAGCCAGTGCCACCAACCAATATAGGATTTTTGCCTCGTGATAAGATTTCCTTTATTTTTTTGTATCCTTTTTTTTGAAAATCTACGGCGGTGAATTTTCTAGATGGATTTGCCTCATCAAGGAGATGGTGCACGATGCCTCGCATCTCCTTTTTTGTGATTTTGCCGGTGCCCAAGTCTAAACCTCTATAAACTTGTCTTGAATCAGAAGATACCACCTCCCCATTAAAACTTTTTGCCAACAAAACTCCAATATCACTCTTGCCGACGGCTGTTTGTCCGACGATAGCTAAGACCTTCGGCTTGCCTTGTTTATCTATGGGTTTTGTCTTGGGTCGTTTTATTTGCATTTTTTTGGTGCTATTATATATCCAAGAAAATTAATACTAATATTTTATATTTATCATGGATAATACAAAAGGTAGCAGTTTGTGGGTTGTGGTTGTCCTTGTTATCGCTCTTGCTCTGGCTTTAATATGGGCTTTTGTTTCTGGTTGGTTTATTCTACCGACTCAAAATAAGTATGATAACCTGGAAGAAGAGCTTTACAAATCTATTCCGGCAGAAGTTGGATATGGAGTACAGATAAAGAAAGATGATGAACTTGGAGATTATTTGGCTACGCCAAGTGGCAAGACATTATATATCACAACAAACGAAAAGTGTGATGCCATCTGTTTGGAGGCGTGGACACCTTATATTGTAGCAACAAAGTCAGATGATGAAGCAAACGCAATACTAAGCACGATAGAAGTTGGGGGAGTTATGCAACAGACTTACAATGGGACGCCATTATACTCTTACAAAGGTGATGTCAATATTGGTGATATAAACGGACATTCTATTGGTGGTGTTTGGTTTTTGGCAAGACCATAGATTTAGTTTGTAAAGTGAAAAGTTCGTAAAGTTTATAAAGTTTATTAAGAAAAAATCCACAGGTGTGGATTTTTTCTTAATAAAGGATATAGTAATCGTGATGTTAAATTTTAGGATAGAAAAAAGGATGCCAAATGCTCTTGGGAGAGTGGGGGTCTTGGAAGTCTCTCATGGCGTTATCAACACGCCAGCTTTTGCGACTGTCGGCACAAAAGCCACAGTAAAATCTTTGACGCCAGAGCAAATAAAAGAGCTTGGTTCGGAGGTAGTTTTGGCGAATACTTATCACTTATATCTTGAACCTGGCGAAAAAATGATAGAAAAAGCCGGTGGCCTAAATCAGTATATGCACTGGGATGGTCCGACTATGACGGACTCTGGCGGTTTTCAAGTTTTTTCTCTAGGGAGCGCTTATAAAAAGGGAATTACAAAAATCGCAAAAGGAGAGGATGAATTTATTGAAAATCATGATGATATAAAACTTGCAAAGATAGATGACGATGGAGTTTCTTTCAAATCTCCAATAGACGGAAAAGAACACCACCTCACCCCAGAAAAATCTATACAAATACAACATTCGTTTGGGGCGGACATAATTTTTGCTTTTGATGAATGTACTTCTCCTCATGCTTCGTATGAATATCAAATAGAGTCTCTAAGAAGGACACACACTTGGGCCAAGCGAAGTATCGATGAGCATAAAAAACTTGGAGGAGCGCAGGCCCTTTTTGGCATAGTGCAAGGTGGCAGGTTTGCCGACCTTAGGGAAGAAAGTGCCAAAGAAATAAACAAGATGGGTTTTGATGGTTTTGGAATAGGAGGGTCTTTTACAAAAGATGACATAGATTCGGCCGTTGGGCTTGTTTGTAAAAATCTGGATGAAAATAAACCCAGACACCTTTTGGGCATAGGAGAGCCAGAGGATATCTTCAAAGGGGTAGAAAACGGCATAGACACTTTTGATTGTGTTGCTCCGACAAGGACAGCCAGAAACGGCTCTCTCTATACAAGAGAAGGCAGGATTAATATATCCAATGCAAAATATAGAGAGGACTTTACACCAATAGATAAGGACTGTGGTTGTTATACTTGTAAAAATTATACAAAAAGTTATCTCTCGCATCTTTTTAGGGCAAAAGAGATATTGGCCAACACTCTGGCGTCTATCCACAACCTCTATTTTATTGTTCATTTGTTGAAAGATATAAGAGAGTCAATATTGAACGACAAATTTGAAAACTTTAAAAAAGATTTTTTGCAAAAATATTATAATAAGTAGTATCTCGCCGCATCTTTACATAGATATAATAAATGAATAAATTTAAACTAAAAAGTAAATACAAGCCAGATGGTGACCAACCGAGCGCTATAAAAAAACTTGTGGAGGGGCTTGCCCTTGGGGAGAGATTTCAAACACTTCTTGGGGTGACCGGCTCTGGCAAGACTTTCACCATGGCCAATGTTATAGAAAAAATAAACAAACCAACTCTGGTTATTGCTCACAACAAAACTCTGGCGGCACAGCTTGCTCAAGAATATAAAGATTTCTTCCCAAACAATGCCGTGCATTATTTTGTTTCTTACTATGATTATTATCAGCCGGAGGCATATATCCCAACGAGTGATACATATATAGAAAAAGAAGCTCAAATAAATGAAGAGATTGAAAGACTAAGACACGCCTCTACCCAGGCGCTCCTTTCAAGGAAAGATGTCATTATTGTTGCATCTGTTTCTTGCATATATGGGCTAGGAAGTCCGGAAGAATACGAAAAGGTAAATCTTCACATATCAAAAAAGGATAAAAAGGACAGGGCCACACTTATAAGAGAGCTTATTGATATATTTTATGAAAGAACAGACGCGGACCTCTCTCCTGGTACCCTCCGAGCTCTTGGCAATGTGGTGGAGGTTATGCCGGCAAATGAAAAAATGATTTTTAGGATTGAGATAGAAAGAGAAAAAATTGTTTCAATAATAAAGATTGATGCCATAACCAGAGAGATCGTTGGAGGGGTAGAAGATGTGTTTATTTTTCCGGCCAAACACTTCATTACAAACAAAGAACAGCAACAGATGGCACTCCAAACTATTAAAACCGAGCTTGGTTCGAGACTGCAATATTTTGAAGAGAGGGGGATGCTTTTAGAAAAAGATAGAATAAAAAGGAGGACAAGCTATGACTTGGCCATGATAAGAGAGGTTGGTTATGTAAATGGTATAGAAAACTATTCAAGACATTTTGATGGCAGAAAATCCGGCGAACCGCCATACACTCTACTTTCTTATTTGGGGGATGATTTTTTGACGATTGTGGATGAGTCTCATGTTACTATCCCACAGCTTGGCGGTATGTATGCGGGGGATGCTTCAAGAAAAGAAAATCTCATTGAGCATGGGTTTCGTCTACCATCTGCGCGCGATAATAGACCCCTAAAATTTGAAGAATTTCAAAAAGCAGTTGGGCAAGTAGTTTTTACTTCGGCCACACCGGGGGAGTTTGAAAAAAATAATAGCAAAAATATAGTAGAACAAATCATCAGGCCCACAGGACTTGTTGACCCCCAAATAGAAGTGAAACCAATAACCGGTGAGAAAAAACATGGTCAGGTTTTTGATTTTATAAATGAAGCAGAAAAAGAAATAAAGAAAGGGTATCGCGCCATTGCTACCACTCTCACAAAAAAGATGGCAGAGGACCTAACGGAGTTTTTGAAAGAAAAAAAAATCAAAGCAGAATATTTGCATAGCGAAGTAGAGACCCTGGATAGGATTACTATTCTTACAGATTTTCGCAAGGGCAAATTTGATGTTTTGGTTGGTGTCAATCTTCTGCGAGAGGGTTTGGATTTGCCAGAAGTATCGCTTATCGGCGTACTTGATGCCGACAAAGAAGGCTTTCTTCGCTCAGAGACCTCGCTTATTCAAACAATAGGAAGAGCCGCTAGAAATGTGGATGGCAGAGTTATTCTTTATGCTGATAATATTACTGGCTCTATGAAGCGTGCCATAAATGAGACAAACAGAAGAAGGGCTATCCAGACTGCTTATAATAAAAAGCACAAAATCACACCAAAAACTATTGAGAAAAAAATATCTGATATCACAGACCAATTAAAAAGCGAGCATAACAGGGCCGTTGGAGCACTCCTTCTTTTAGACGAAAAAGCGTTTATAAAAAATCCTGATAAGGTCATAAAAGAGAAGAGGCGTCAGATGGTAGAAGCTGTAAAAATTTTGGATTTCGAGTCGGCAGCAATTTTACGTGATGAGATAAAAGCATTGGAGCTTAAAAAAAGTAAAAAATAACGAACTATTTTTTGTTGAAATTGTGGTATATTGGAGCTCTAAACCCACTTCGGTGGGCTATACCCCAATGGCTAGAATAGCTTTAAGGGGATTTATGCGTATACAAAAATGACCAAAAAATACAAAAATACAAATAGTGATGTTTTGGTGGTTAAGGGCGCAAGGACTCACAATCTCCAAGATATAACAGTAGAAATGCCCCGCAACAAGATGGTCGTTTTTACCGGTCTTTCTGGTAGTGGCAAATCTTCTCTTGCTTTTGACACCATTTTTGCCGAAGGCCAAAGAAGATATGTAGAATCTCTCTCGGCTTATGCCAGACAATTTTTGCATCAAATGCAAAAACCGGATGTGGATGAGATCATAGGACTTTCACCAGCCATATCTATTGACCAAAAGTCTCGTTCAAACAATCCTCGCTCTACAGTAGCCACTATCACAGAAATATATGACTACTTGCGTGTCCTTTTTGCTCGTGTGGGCAAACCGCACTGTCTTGTTTGTGGGGAAGAAATAAAAAGACTTTCTCTTGAAGAAATAAAAAATTTTTGTCTTGAAAAAATATCCGCAAATAAAAATAGAAAATATTTAGAAGTCATCTCTCCTGTCGTTAGGGGAAGAAAGGGGGAGTATTATCAACTTCTTTATGACCTTTTGGGCAAGGGCTATTCCGAGGTGCTTATTGACGGCGCTCGTAAAAAATTAAGAGAGAGAATAGCTCTTAGCAAAAATTCCAAACACAATATAGAGGCGATTGTAGATAAAATAGAAATAAAACAATTTGATTTCAACCACAAAGATTCAGAGGAGCGTCTCTCTGAGTCTATAGAGAGGGCACTTCAAGAGTCCGATGGCTTAGTCAAGATAGTTTTTGACGCGGATTTCAAGGGAGAGCTAGTTCTATCATCAAAATTTGCTTGTCCAAGGGACGGTTATTCATACCCAGAAATAGAGCCTAGATTATTTTCTTTCAATAGCCCGTATGGAGCTTGTCCAGAGTGCAACGGCCTTGGTACTAAGTTTCTTTTTAGTAATGAAACCTGTGAAGCTTGTGGAGGAGCGAGATTGCGCAAAGAAGCATTAAGCGTGCTTGTCGGTGGTAAAAATATCGTTAACATCACATCTTTTTCCATAGAAGATGCCAAAAGTTTTTTTGAGGGGTTGAAGCTTTCAACGGTAGACAAAGAAATATCAAAAGTAGTATTGCGTGAGATAGAAGACAGACTGCAGTTTATGATAGATGTTGGTATTCAATATCTAACACTTTCTCGTACAGCAAACACTCTCTCTGGCGGAGAAGCGCAGAGAATCCGTCTAGCATCCCAGCTTGGCTCGGGACTGGTGGGGGCCCTTTATGTTCTTGATGAGCCCACTATCGGGCTTCACCAAAAAGACAATGACAGGCTCATAAAAACTCTTCTAAACCTAAGAGACTCAGGCAACACCATAATCGTGGTGGAGCATGATGAAGACACTATTTACTCATCTGACTACATAGTGGACATAGGGCCAGGCGCCGGAATACATGGAGGCAATATAGTGGTTTCTGGCTATCTAGATGAACTTCTGACGGCAAAAGAAAACAAATCAAAATCTCTGACTCTCTCATATCTTCGCGGAGAGACAAGAATAGAGATGCCAGAAAAAAGACGCACCTCTGATAAAGGATTTATAAAAATAAAAGGGGGTCACGCCTTTAATATAAAAAATTTAAATATTGACCTACCCCTTGGCAAGCTTGTGGCTATTACTGGCGTGTCCGGGAGCGGAAAATCTTCTTTTATGTATGAGATATTACACAAAAATCTTCTTGCAAGATATGAAAGAAAATACAGAAGTGCGCAAGTGCATAATGCCAAAGAAATAACCGGCACAGAATATTTAAGCAGAACAATACTTATAGACCAGTCTCCAATAGGCAGGACCTCTCGCTCAAACTCAGCCACTTATACTGGTGCCTTTACCTTTATCCGTGATTTATTCTCTGAGACCGCAGAGGCAAGAGCTCGTGGTTGGAAGGCGTCAAGATTTTCTTTCAATGTCAAAGGGGGGAGATGCGAGTCTTGTCAGGGTAGTGGAGTCATTGCTGTTGAAATGCACTTTTTGCCGACCGTTTATGTGCCGTGTGATATTTGTCAGGGCAAACGTTTTACAAAAGAAACTTTGGAGATTAGATACAAAGGTAAAAATATAAATCAGATTCTTGGCATGACTGTGGAGGAGGCACTCGAATTTTTTGAAGACATCCCCGCTGTGTATGACAGACTGAAAACTCTTAATGAAGTGGGATTGTCGTATTTGGAGCTTGGACAAAGCGCCACCACTCTCTCTGGCGGAGAAGCGCAAAGAGTAAAAATATCTTCGGAGCTCTATCGCCCGCATTTGCAAAAAACTATCTATCTTTTGGATGAGCCAACGGTCGGGCTTCATTATGAAGATGTCAGGAAATTAATTGAAATATTACAGAGACTGGTAGAAAAAGGAAACACAGTTGTTGTTATAGAGCACAATATGGATATTTTGAAATCTACTGATTATCTTTTGGATTTTGGTCCAGATGGAGGCAATGGAGGGGGTCGTCTTGTAGCCAAAGGTACTCCGGAAGAAGTGGCAAATACAGACACTCATACCGGGTTGTATTTGAGGAAGGTTTTGAGAAAAAAACGCAATGCTAATAAATGATTTCAAACAAATAAACAAGTTGCCGGATGCTCCGGGAGTGTATCAGTTTAAGAAAAATGGGAAAATCTTGTACATAGGCAAAGCCACTTCGCTTCGTGAGAGAGTGCGTAGTTATTTTTCGAAGGACTTAACGGAGACGCGTGGAGCCTTGATTGAGAAAATGGTTAAGGAAGCAGAAGCAGTGGATTTCAAAAAAACAGACTCTGTGTTGGAGGCGCTTATTTTGGAAGCCAACCTTGTAAAAAAGTACAAACCTCCCTACAATACCGAGCTTAAAGATGACAAAAGTTTCAACTGGGTCGTTATAACTGCCGAGGAGTATCCGCGGGTGCTTGTGGCGCGAGAGCGAGATTTGAAAAAAACTTGGAAGCCTGAGGATATTAGATACCAATTTGGTCCATATCCAAACGGCTTACAACTCAAAGAAGCACTAAGGATTATTCGGAAAATTTTTCCGTTTTCTGACAAATGTAGGCCGGGCGCACTACGACCATGTTTTGATGCCGAGCTTGGCACTTGTCCTGGTGTGTGTGTCGGGGGCATATCAAAGCAAGATTATACTCGTCTTATAAATCATATTAGATTGTTTTTTGAAGGGAAAAAAGACAAACTTATAAAAAAATTGGAGAAGGAGATGAAAGAGTATGCGAGATACGAAAAATTTGAAAAAGCGCAAGTGGCGAAAAAAACAATTTTTGCTTTAAAACATATAAAAGATGTATCGCTCATAAAAAGAGAGGAAAGTGTGGTCGGGGTGCGTATTGAAAGTTATGATGTGGCTCATATAAGTGAAACAGCCCGAGTGGGAGTCATGGTCGTAATTGAAGATGGTATGCCAAAGAAAAGCGATTATAGAAAATTTAGCATAAAGACAAGTAAGGCGGGGGATACTAGTGCTATCGGAGAGGTATTAGAAAGAAGACTTGTTCATAGCGAGTGGCCGTTGCCAAAACTTTTTGTAGTTGATGGTGGCAAACAGCAGAGAAACGCTTTTATTAATGTTTTGCAAAATGCTGGTATAGAGATACCAGTTGTTTCGGTTGTTAAAAATGAGAGGCACCAGCCCAGAGAAATCTTGGGTGATATGAAAATAAGGAGGCGATATGAAAATGATATAATACTTGCAAACAGTGAGGCGCACAGGTTCGCCATTGCATATCATAAGAAGAAAAGAGCCAAAATTTGATATTTTTCTGATATTTTTGGCTATTTGGGGGATTTTTCCTATGCTAGTGTTTTCCTCCAAAGGCGGACAGGTGCAAAACACTAGCATAGTGGAAAGCAGGGCGGTTACCTTTTATAAATTTTTGGTGGTATAAATATAAAACTATGAATACAAAAAATATAGTTTGGCGAGGGTTTTTGGACGGGGTAGGGGCTTTTGTCTATATAGCAGTCGTCTCTTGGTCCATGTTCAACGCATCAAGATGGTTTGGCAATGGTGAAGAAAGTTTCTTGATACCCATTTTCATGCTTCTGCTTTTTGTTGTTTCTGCCACGATAACCGGCTTTTTAGTATTAGGCAAGCCAATAATGCTATATTTGGATGGTGAAAAGAAAACCGCCTACTCCCTACTTTTTGTGACTATTGTTTGGCTTGTTATCTTTCTCTCGATTGTCTCCCTACTTCTTTTGATTTAAGAAGATAAGAATTTTCTAAAAATACCCGAAGCATCACATTTGGCGCTTCGGGTATTTTATATCTGTACAAAAATGCAAACAAAAAGTTTATAATCTATAAATGCAGTTATTGAAAATAGGGGTTCTTCGTGGCGGACCAAGTAGAGAATACGAGGTCTCTTTGAAAACTGGCCAAAACATAATAAACAATCTACCAATAGATAAATACAATGTGGAGGATATTTATATTTCTCGTGAAGGCATATGGTATAGAGATGGTTTGCCAACGACCCCACTTGATGCCCTGCGGGGCATAGATGTCATCATAAACGGACTTCATGGGGACTTTGGTGAGGATGGTAGGGTGCAGAGGATAATGGATGGTATTGGTATTCCATACACTGGGTCAAAAGCATTTGGGGCGACAAATAGTATAAATAAAGATTTTGCCAAAGGCAGATACAAAAAAAATTATCTAAAAACGCCGGAGCATGTTACTTTTCGTGGGAACGAAGAAGATGTCAAAAAAATAGCGCTTGACCTGTTTCGCAATTTTCCTCAACCATCTATCATAAAACCAGTTTATGGTGGGTCATCCAAAGATGTTTATTACTGTGATTCATATCAGAAGATATTTGATGCCATAGACACTCTCTCAAAAAAGAACGAGCCGTTTCTCATAGAAGAATACATAAAGGGCAAAGAAGCCAGCGTCTCTGTGCTTGAAGATTTTCGTGATGAAGATTTATACGCTTTTCCTCCAACAGAAATCGGCAAAACAAGTCCATTCTTTTCTTACGAACAAAAATATAATGGTGTGCCGAGAGAGGTCTTTACCCCCGGGAGTTTTACATTTGAAGAGAAAGAGATGTTAAAGGAGCTCGCGAGAGAAGCCCATGATTCTTTGGACCTTAGGCAGTATTCCCAATCAGATTTTATTGTTTCTCCTCGCGGTATTTATATTTTGGAAACAAATGCGCTCCCAGGTCTTACTGAGACATCAATATTGCCAGAGGTTCTTCAATCTGTGGGGCTGAATCTGCCTTTATTTTTGGACCACATCATCAACCTTTCACTAAAAGGTAAATAATTCTATAATTTATAAAAAATTTATAAAACAAAAATTAGTCTAAAAAAATGATTACACCAGAATTAAAAACTTTTATAAGCGATGCCAGGTCTCGTGGTATGTCTGATGGAGAAATCAGGCAGGCGCTTCTTGCAAATGGGTGGATGATAAGCGATATTGATGAAGCAATGGGGCAGGTCAAAGAAGTGTCACCAAGTGGATTTGCAAGTCAACCCCAGGCGGTGAACCCTGTAAGGGTAAATCCTGTATGGCAGACCCCGCAACAGACCCCCAAAATAGACGAGAAGAAGAGCTCCGTTGGTGGTATTTTGCTTTTCTTATTTATTTTGTTCATTATATTAGTTGGTTGGGGCGTTTTTGCTTATTATGGCGGTCTTTGGCCTTTTGCAAAAGAAGAGGACACTTCTTTGGTGAAAAAAGAAGATAATTCTCAAGATTTATTTGTGCCGTCTGGTAACACGGATAGTGTTTTGCCAGATGAGTCTGCTACAACTAGTGAGGCGCAAGATGAGATTTTGCCAAATCAAAATCAGGACGAGGTTAAAAAGACTTGTGTTGTCCCTCCTGCCGGGTTGTTGGCGTGGTATTCCGGAAGTGATACTAGTGCTCCAAACAATAACGCTCTTAAGGGGGGAGCCACTTATGCTACCGGCTTTGTGGGAGAGGCGTTTAGCTTAAATGGCACTGATGCGTATGTGGTATCGACCTCTGGTACGGTTATAGACCCTACTACCAAGGGTAGTCTAAGCGCTTGGGTTAAATTTAATTCACTACCTTCCGCCTCTCATATAATGCAAATCATAGGTAAAGGAAGTGACGGTAAGGATTTTGATCTTCAAGTAAACAAAGATAACAAGTTCCGCATGTATGTTGGCTCTGGTACAAGTGTTGCCTCCAAAACTCTCGTAAAGACTGGCGTTTGGTATCATGTGGTGGGTACATGGGATTCGGATTCGACTGTGGGACTTAAAATGTATGTAAATGGTGTTTTGGAGAATACAAACAGTATCCTTGTCACTCGTAAGGCGAGCGGGCAGAATCTTCAAATTGGGCATCACCCGGTTTTCTCAGGGCGCTTCTTCCACGGCCTTGTTGATGAAGTAGAAGTTTGGGATAGGGCGTTATCTGCTTCAGAGATTTCTACTATATTTAATGCGGGAGAGGCGGGGAAGTGTGAGGTGGCGAGCTTCTGATACAACCACTTTTTAGTTTGTTTATTTTTAAAATGACTAAAAAATGTCTGCTTTTAGCAGACATTTTTGTATGGTGGTGTTATTTTAGCATTTGCGCGAACCTTTTTTGAACGGAACTCCTGATGCGCCCCGCCACTATT
>CAYHGJ010000006.1:0-24544 GCA_964356235.1 uncultured Candidatus Saccharibacteria bacterium
GATTTAGTGATTTTTTTAAATCATTAAATTTGCCTGCATAAAAATCCACATATTCTTTTATATCTCTATTTTCTGATTTTGCTCTAAGATATATCTTCTGACCATGCTCATCAGTACCACAGTTAAAAAAAACCCGTCTGCCAGAGAGTCTCTCTTCGCGTGCCAAGGCATCCGCCAAAACCACCTCCAAAGCAAAGCCGATATGAGGCTCATCATTAACATAAGGTAGCGTGGTTGTGATATAAAAATTTTTCTTTTCTTGCATATTGCTAGGCACTAATACTTCTTTCTCTATCTTCCATATCTCTATGTCTTGCTTTGATATCGTTGACAAGTTCCATAATGGCGGCAGACATCGGTACAGAAAGAATTATGCCTAAAAATCCTGCTATTTGGCCCCCTATGATAAGGGCTAATATAACCAAAACCGGAGAAACCCCAACTACTTTGTTTATAACAATAGGAGCTAGAAGATGATTTTCAAACTGCTGAATAATGAGATATAAACCAACAACCATTAAAGCAGCCGCAAGCCCACTATCAACATAAGAAATGGCTATTGCTGGAATAGAGGCAAGTATTGGCCCAAATATTGGTATTATCTCCAAAACCGCTGCAAGGATAGCAAAAAGGAGTGCATTTCTAACACCAAGAATAGTAAGCCCAAGATAAACCAGCATCCCTATCACCAAGCTTAGAAGCAGTTGCCCTTGCATCCATTTGCCTATTTTATTTTGTGACCTCTCCCAGAGATCAATAACATATTTGTGGTAATTGTATGGAGTAATAACTCTCAAGAAATTGGATATACCATTTTTCTGTACTGCCAAATAAAAGGACAAAACAAAAATAAGAATCAAACTGAAAGCGCCACCGAATACTGAGCTTAATGTATTAAAAACACTACCAGAAATACCGCCAGATATAGAGCGCGCGCCACTTGCGAGCTCACTAAGAGACAAACCACCGCTTGTTTCTTTTAATATATCTATACCAATAGTTTTTGATGTCCAGACTTCTAGTGTTTGCAAATATTGAGGAGAAGCAGATATGAGATTAACCGTCTCTTCAAGAAATATGGGAATAAAAATATAAAATATAGTCATCACAGCCACTGCAAGCACAAGATAAAGCGCTATGACCGCAGGCACTCTCGGCACTTTATTTTTACCAAACCAGTTTATGGCCGGCTCTATTGCTGAGGCAATGACCACCGCTACTAAGATAACCAGTATCAAGTCTCTTATGAGATATAGAAAAACGAACAAAAGAACAAACAGGATGGACCTGACTATTGTCCAAGAGTCTATTGATATGGTTTGTTTGGGTTCTATTTGCATAGGTCTATCATATACCAAAATGGGCAATTCTAAAACTTTAATATTTTCTGAAGTTTCTTCTTATCTTTTATCGGCCCTATTATGGCAAGATTTAAGAGATTGTTTCTAAATATCTCTTTAGCAAGCTTCAAAATAGCCTTTGGGGTTACTTTGTTTATCTCTTTAAGCCACTCTTCTGGTGTTTTTATTTTTTGTCTTAAAACTTCCTGAAAACCAAAGAAAGACCCTTGGTCATCAGAAGATTCAAGCCCCATAAACAAATGCCCCGCAATATATTCTTTTACTTTTTTAAGTTCGGCAAAATCTACCAGTGTTGTAGTCAATTTTTTAAGTTCTTCCAAGATCGCGTGCACAGCTTCGGACAACCTCTTCTCTGGCACCCCGGCAAGTATCTCCAAAAATCCATGGTCTGTTAAATCATATGTATTAGTTTTAATATAGTAGCAAATACCAAGCTCCTCTCTCATTTTTTTAAACAACCTTGCGCTCATTCCTCCTCCGAGGATATGATCAAGTACCGAAAGCACAGGCATTCTCTTATCATACATATTGAAAGTTCTAACCGCCAAAGCAAAGTGAGTTTGGTCGGTTTTTTTAAAACGAATTCCTATTTGAGGTGTTTTTTGTATATCTTTTACAGGAAGTTTTTCTTTCTTTTTGCTTTTTGCAAGAGTGGCAAATCTTTTTTCTATTTCTTTTATTATTTTTTTCTCGTCAAATCTGCCGGCAACTACAACCGTAGTGGCACTTGGCACATAGTGATCTTTGTAATAATCTAATAAGTGCTCTCTCTTTAAGGACCTCACCTTTTCGGGCGTCCCTGCTATAGACCAACCGGCAGGCTGATTATTACCATAAAGGAGAGACGTTAACACATCATTAATCTTTCTTTGTGGTAAGTCTTCGTACATCTTTATCTCCTCCACAACAACACCCTTTTCTTTTTCCATTTCACCCTCTGGAAAAGTAGAGTTTAGATAAATATCAGAAACAACATCTAAAATTTTATTTGTATGTTTAAAATGAGCTTTGGCATAATAACCGGTGTATTCCATTGAAGTGAAGGCGTTGTTTGATGCTCCTATAGAATCAAGCTCAAAAAATATCTGGTCACGACTGCGAGTTTTGGTTCCTTTGAAACACATATGCTCCAAAAAGTGCGAGATACCATTTTGTTTTTTGACTTCGTATTTAGAACCTGTTTCAACCAAACAATAAACAGTACTTGTGGGACTGTTTTTATCAAGTACGGTAATAATTCGTAGTCCATTTTTTAGAACTTTCTTTTTGTAATTCATTATTTATTTATTATTTAGAAAGAAGGTTGATACTTGTTAATTTATACTCCAACGCTTTTAGAGTATATTTATCTTCCCCAGAAAGCAACACATCTTTGAGAAAAGCTGGATTTGTTGACAAATCGTCAATACCGGAGTCATATTCTACATCAAAAGATACCACTCGCGAAGGACTACTATACCCTACCCCCGCCGGCAATCTGCCAACATTCCAATACAGGCCACCTCCCAAGGAGTTGTAAGATATGACCTCATCACTTGGAGAATAAACCCCAAGCCATTTGATATAAGACGGGAGTGATGCGTTTAGTTTCGCCCCACCAACCTCATTTAGAGGATTTTTAACTGTCAAAACAATGGTATATATATTGGAACTCTTTTTTAATACTTGATATGTCAAAGATATGGGTGATGATATCTTTATTGTGCGAGCATCAATATTTTCTATATTTTCTCCACTTCCACCACCAACAAGGTCACTCCCTCTTATAGATGAAAAAAGTTCTATTTTTGGATTTTCAAAAACCCCATCGCTTCCAGAAAGAACACCCAGGTCTGGGATTTTAATATTCATACTCAAAACTCCCTCTTCGCCGGGATTTAGGAGCGCCAAACTTTTTGTCCTGTCTTTGTTCCAGATGGCGATATTTTCTGATGGTTTAAAAAAACCATTTGGCACCGAAACCGATGAGATCAAAAACCCGCTTGTTTGCAACCGGAGAGTAGCGCTTACTTCTGATATTTGATTCAATAAATTATTCTGCCAAAGAAGGTCAACCCTGATATTTTCACCGGGATAAACACTGACCACTCTATCTGGGCTACCTTTTATAAGGGTGCTAAGAGCCAACGAAGATTTTTTAATAGCTATTGGGTGCAAGAAACTAGTGAAAAGCGTTTCTATATCGTCTCCCTTTGCAATACCAGCTTCCACCCTAAACACTCGCTCTTCTTCATCTTGCCCCTCAATACTACCCTTGATTACAATCCTGCTTTGAGATTCTGGTGTGAAATTGCCAAGCGACCAAAAGTTGTTGCCAGATGTTGCTTTTGGCTCAGCCTCATTAAAAACAAACCCAAATGGATATTCTACTTTTATTCCAGCATTTGCGATAGATTTTTCCGAATTTGAAGCCACGATAATAATAAGCTCAACAGGTGACCCAGAACTTGCCTCTTCATCCCCAGAGACTAAAAGGCCGATAGGAGCAGAGCTTATAATAATCTCATAAACTTTTTCCTTCACAAAAATAGCATTGGACCCCTCTACCATGTATTCCACAACCACATTTATATTCTTTTTTTCGTTTTCTTCACCAAAGAAAACAGCTTTCATCACTTTTTGCACTTTGTCACCACTTTTTATATCGCCCACCTCTTCTGTGTCTCTTTTTAATGTTTTTGAAATATCGCTAGCTTCCACACTACCCTCTGGATACTCAACAGAAAGGTCTACCCCCAGAAGCGCCACATTGTTTCTATTTAAGATACTGACCTGATAAGACATCTCCTCTCCCGCTCCGACAGAAACTGGGCCGTTCACAACAATCTCAACATTTTCCGATGAAATCAAATTTCCTCCCTTGTAAAAAACAAAGGCCGAAACAGCAACGGCAAAAATAAAAAATATTATTGAGAATATTAAAAACTTATACCAGAACGTCCTTTTTTCTTTTATTTTTGGCCTTGGCATATTGCTATCTCCGTCCCACGAAGAGGGAGAGCTATAAGTCTTCTCACTTAGGGGATGAGGTCTTTGTTTGATATCTTGGAAATTTCTAGAGTAAAGTTTTTTTTGGGCTTTCTCCAAACCACTTTCATTGCTAGGTTCCATAGTGAGTAGATTATTACCTAATTGCTATTTGGACACATTTATCTATATACAAAGCTCAATTTTAGACATTATATCACAATCTATAAATGACTTTCTTGTAGGGATTGATTTATAGCAATATACGCTTCTCTTTTTCTGTTTTTAAAAAGTGCTATATTTTTTAGATTATCTTCGCTTTTTATTATATCAGAAAAATTATTTGAATCTTTGAGAATGCCCAACTTATGCAATATCTTCAAAACAATGATCCCTTCAAGAAAAATTGTGTCTTCATCATCGAAGTTTTGGAGATTTTCAAATACATTGTTTACATCATTGTATAAAGCTAGGTCTTTTTCCTCGCCATGTAAAAACCTGCGAAGAAAATTGTTGATTTTAGCTATAAAGATAATTTTTAAAGGACTCCCCCTAAAATCAAAATAATAGTTCTTTTTAGGAACACAGTTGGTCAATTTCCAGATATCATTTTTAGTCTTAACAATAGAAATATCACACAAAGAAAAATCCTGTAAACCATAGCGCAGTTTGGATTTTTCCATCCTGACAGCTTGAGAAGAAGCAACCAAAAAACCAAATTCTTTTGTGAATAGATGGAAAAGTTTATTCGCTTCTTTATGATTGAAACTGCCCAAAATTAATGCTTCTGTGTGATATTTTTCCCTCATCCCGCAGTAGAAAATGGCATCATAGCTATGCTACATATTGTTGTAAACCATTTTGTGTAATTAAGTGATAATATCACGACCTGTTTTTTGATAGTCAGAATGACAATGCCATTTTTCACTACAGGACTCATCCTGCGTGTGTAAGTCGCGTTCGCGCGACTGCTTATTATTATTTAATAAGTTTAAAGCCCTCTCCATCAAAAGCATCATATTTAATGGCGGAGAATCCCACGCCCTTTTTTATTTCACTTTCAAACTTCCCCACTATCTCTTTCTTCTGCTCAGACTTTCCTACTTCAAGGGCCACAACATCCTTAGGGCTCAAAGAATGCTCTTTTCTCATATCTTGCAGGACTCGCAAAATGTCGCGGAAATTCCCTTCCTCTTGGAGCTTTGGTGTTATCGTAGTATCAAGAAAAACTCCCTCAATTTTTTCATCAAAAATAATTTCTTTAACATTTACCTCGTCTTTAATAATTTCCACAAGTCGAGCATCCTCCTTGAAAGCAACACCCTTAATGGTGAGACTCGCGAGCGGTTGGCGGATTTTTATGCAAGCTCTGGACCTCGCTTCAAGAGAAAGCGAGGTGGTGTCTCTTACTTCTTGCATTATAGATAATAGCTTCTTATCTTCCTTTTTAAGTGACGACGCTTCCGGCCAAGCTTCAAGATGTATACTCTCTTTGCCATTTTCCCCTTTTACTTCTCTATACACATATTCTGCCAAAAAAGGAGTGAACGGAGCAAGAATCTTTGACAATTCTATAAGAATAAACTTGATTGTGGAATTTGCTTTTTTGGATTCATCTTCATTTTTAAACCTCTCTCTTGAACGTCTCAAATACCAAGTGGATAGGTCGTCAACAAAAGCCATAATAGGGCGAGTGGCTCTGTCAATCTCATATTTTTCTAAAGATTCTGTGGCCAACCACTTCAACTCTTTCATTCTCGCCAAAATCCATAAATCTAAGATATTATCAGATGAGTCTTTGGCCTCATAATCTTTTATATCAGAATACATCTTCAAAAAAGAAACAATGTTGTTGACTTTATTTATAAATTTTTTTACTACCTCATCAACCCCCTTTATAGAAAAATTCAAATCCTCTGCGCGAACAACAGGAGAGGACAACAAATAATATCTGAGAGCATCCGCCCCATAAGTAGAGACAACACCCATTGGATCTGGATAATTTTTTAGGCGCTTACTCATCTTTTGCCCATCCTCTGCCAGGACCAGCCCATTGACCAAAACATTGCGATATGGACTTTTATCAAATAGAGATACTCCTAAAATAAGCAAAGTATAAAACCACCCGCGCGTTTGGTCCAACCCTTCTGCGATAAAATCCGCTGGGTAACTGCGTCCTTTTTTTGGTTCAAATAGTTCTTTATTTTCAAATGGATAATGATATTGGGCATACGGCATAGAGCCAGATTCAAACCAACAATCAAAGACCTCATTTACTCTTTTGTATACCCCACCACATTCACAATCAAACTGAATATCATCTATATAAGGTCTGTGGAAATCAAGCTCATAATCTTTATTGTGGGGCAACGCAGAAAATTGCAATTCTAATGTTGAGGCAGTTTTTGGGCGTTCTTCACTTAGTATCTCCCTTGACCTTTTTTTATCAGCGCCTTCACTAATAGCCTTAAACGACTCAATGGCTACACCATGAGAAACAACAAGTATTGTTTCATCTTGACACATCTTATCAATCTCATAAATAAAATCACCAAACCTCCTCTTGGCATCAAGATAACTCTCTCCCTTTGGTAAAACATCTTCATATGATGGCATTTTTTCTTCCCGATATTTCAAAAAATCATCAAAATTCTTTCCGTCTAGTTCGCCAAAGTTAAGTTCTCGTAACCTAACATCAATCTCTATCTTCCCTTCAAAACCAATATCACCTGCCACAAGTTTGGCAGTTTCCTTGCTTCGCAAAAATGGAGATGAGAAAATTTTAGAGATGTTCTTTTCTTTAAGATGAGCAGAGGTTACACTAACCTGTTTTTTGCCATTTTCTGTAAGATGGTAACTCTCCTCATCGTTTGAGTTGGTAATCCTCTTTACATTATGCTCCGCCTCGCCGTGTCTAATAAAAATAAACTTATTGCCTCGTGTGGTCTTGTTTTTTATATCATCAAGTGACCCAACGATCTCCCTCTTTCCACAAGCTAAGCACTTCCAGACAGGTATCGGCGCCCCCCAATAACGAGAGCGAGATATGGCCCAATCACGCGCCCCTTCCAGCCAATCTCCAAAGCGGTTTTTACCTATCTCTGCTGGAACCCATTTAATTTTGTTATTTTCACTTATTAATTTTTCTTTTATCTTTGCCACTTTTACAAACCAAGACGCGGTAGCATAATTTAAAAGTGGAGTATCACAACGCCAACAATGCGGATATGAGTGAGTTATTTTTTCTTTGCTAAAAAATACATTTTTTTCTTGTAAGTATTTTATAACTTCTATGTCGGTAGAAAGTCTTTCTTTTTCATCATCACTTTTTGGTTTAACACTCATTCCGGCAAAATCTTTCACCTCTTTGTTCATTCTTCCATCAGGACCAACATGTTTTATAAGTGGCAAATCGTTTTCTTGCCCCAAGCGTAGGTCATCTTCCCCAAATCCGGGCGCTATATGCACTATACCTGTACCGTCTTCTGTTGTTACAAAATCTGCGCCATAAACCTGCCAACCATTTTCTCTGTTTTTTGTTTTCTCATCGTTTACATAGTAGTCAAAAAGAGGCTTGTATTTTTTAGAAATCAACTTGCCTCCTTTAAACGTCTCCACAATCTCGTATGAGGATCCTTCAAAGACTTTCTCCAATCTTTCTTTGGCTAGGATGAAATGCACATCACCAGAACCATCTTCATTTTCTTTTTTGATTTTTACATATTCAACATCCTTACCTACGGCAAGCGCCACATTGCCTGGAAGTGTCCAAGGAGTAGTCGTCCAAGCTAGAAGAAAAGTGTTTGGCTCATCAAGAAGTTCAAACTCTACTGTCACAGAAATATCAGTTATGTCTTTGTACCCCTGATTTACTTCAAAGTTTGAAAGTGTGGTGCCACAGCGTGGACACAAATGCATAGACTTAAATCCTTCATAAATCAACTCTTTATCAAAAAGAGTTTTAAATATCCAAAGTACCGTCTCCGTGTAAGATGGGTCCATAGTTTTATATGGTTTTGACATATCCACCCAACGACCTGATCTTGGCACAATATCCTCCCAGTCTTTTGCATATCTAAGCACAAAAGACCTTGCCTTCTCATTAAAATTGTCTATGCCGTAGTCCTCAATATCTTTTTTTGATTTGAAACCAAGCTCCTTTTCTACTTCATTTTCAAGTGGTAGCCCATGACAATCCCAGCCCCATTGCCGACGAACATGATACCCTTGCATACTCTTAAAACGAGGAATAACATCTTTGATTGTGCCAGGTAAGATATGCCCATAGTGAGGAAGCCCTGTGGCAAATGGAGGTCCATCATAAAAAACAAACTCACCCTTGGAGGCACCAGACGGTGGGTTATCTAGGGTTTTTTCAAAAATTTTATTATCTTGCCAAAATTTGAGTATTTCCTCTTCGCGCTTGGCTATTTCTGATTTATCTTGTTTATCGTCCATAACAACAATAAATATACCAGATTTTATGGTTTTTTTCGATTTTGGATAACAAAAATACCCGAAGGTTAAAAACCCTTGGACCAAAAATCACATCCTCTTTGGTACACCTATACCAAGTAGCCAAAGTCCTTTTTCAAGCGTTGAGAGGACAGCCCGAGAGAGATACATCCTATATGGAGCATTTTTATCTCCTATGATTTGGTGCGATGCATAATATGAGTTGTAAAATGCTGATAGGTCAATAAGATATGTAGCAATATATTGTGGCGACATTTCTACAAGCGCTCTTTTTGCAACATCCGGAAATCTTATAAGAAATCGTTCAATATCCCCTATCTCCTCCGGATTTTCTTTGCTTCCCAAAATATTTTCCGCCTCTGCTTTTTTCAAAAGTGATTTTATTCGCACCCCTGTATATTGCAAATATGGGCCAGAATCCCCCTCAAATGAGATGGATTTTTCAAAATCAAAATGCACATCTTTACCGACAGATTGTTTCAGTATTGAGTACTTGATGGCCCCAACAGCAACAGAAGATACAGTCTCTTCTTTTTCTTCTGGCGCAAACTCTTTATTATCCATTTTTGATACAACCAGGTTTTTGACCCCGCCCATAAGAGATTCTGCTGTTATAACATTGCCCAGTCTCGATGACATTTTTCCACTTGGCAGTCGCATCATCCCGTGTGAGATGTGTATGGGTGCGGTTTTTAGATTTGGATAAATAAGTGAGAGAACTTTATAAACCACTTTGAAATATTCTCTTTGTTCGTTTCCGGTCTCTGTAATAGAAATATCCGGATTTATTTCTTGCAGTTTCTTATTGAATAGCCCAATCTCTTTTGCCTCATATGTTGGCAGTCCTTCTTTGTTTATAAAAACACGAGTATGTAGGCCATACTTTTCTCCCGGCCACACCACAGCCCCATCACTTTCTTCAAATACCTTACCTATGTTTTCTTTGACAATTTGCAGTCCATCTTCTGCCACTTCGCTTTCAAGATAATACCTGTCAAAATGACTACCAAGTCTTTCATACACTTCGTCAAAATATTCAAAACTTATTTTTCGGCCCCAGTCATAAATCTTGTTTATTTCCTCATCAGAGCGTTCAAATATTTTTTTGTTTAAAGCCGTAATCTCCTCTTTGACCTCATTGCTCTCTTCATACGCATGCGTGCCATATACATAACAATCTCCCAAAAATTCCACTACTTCCGCGTTTTTAACCCCTTCTTTTGGCACCTCATCCTTTTTGTGCAAAATACCATATATGGCAGAGGCAACATGTCTACCAACATCTCCTTGGTAATTTACACGTTTAACAGTGGCCCTAGCATTTTCAAAAAGTCGAGCGAGTGTCTCTCCTATGGTAATGGCCATCACATGCCCAACATGAAAAGGTTTAAAGGGATTTGGTTGAGCATATTCCACCATCACCTTCTTACCGGCATATAAATCATTTTTTCCATAATCCTCTGCCAAACTTTTTTCTAGGTTTTCTAAAATCGCTTCCTCGGAAATAAAAAAATTTATAAAACCAACTCCTGCTGTTTCTATTTTTTCTACTTTGGAGATTTTTCCAAATAGTTTCTCCTTCAATTCCTCTGCAACCTCTTTTGGATTTTTACCTGTATGTTTGGCAAACACTAACGCCACGTTTGATGAATAATCTCCGAAAGTAAGCTCCGTCTCCAAAACATCAAAAGAAATGGTTTCTTGTCCCATTTTGGTCAAAACTTCTTTTATCCCTTTTTTGATTGCTTCTATTATCATCCGCCTTATTTTAGCAGTTAAAATGTCTGTTTTCTATTATATTTGCCTAAAAGTCAAAGATTGTGCTAATCTGCGATAAGAGATTGAACCTTGTAATTAACCGACAAATTAACAGACTTGAGAGGACCTAATCTACAAAAATGTAGACGGCCAAGGAGAGGACATGTACAGACCACTTGTGGAGAGAACCCCTGATTTCCAATATCAAAAAATCTTGAAACATATTATGGATAACGGAGAATACACAAAACACCCACATCAAAAAGTCGGAAAAATTGTGTCCCTTACCACTCCAAACATGGTCTTCCCAATTTCAAACGGAGTGCCTCTCATCACAGAGAGAAAGATCGGATTTTGGAAAAAAGCTGTTTCTGAAATTATTATCTTTATGCATGGACTTCGAGAGATGCACGAATTTGCGTCTTTTGATCCAAAAAATTGGCCAAGCTGGTGGCAAACATGGGCAACGCCCGAAAAATGTGCACAGTTTGGTCTTGACGCCGGAGACCTAGGACCAGGATCATACGGACCCGGTTTCAACCTAATAATGCCAGTTGGCCAAAGATTTAATCAGTTTGAAGTACTTATTGCCCAGATTAAACGCTCCCCATATGTCACAACTCACATCATAAGTCCTTGGATTCCCTACTACTGCTTACAAAATTCTCTTGGTAAGCGACAGGTAGTGGTAGCACCATGCCACGGCTGGCTCCAATTTGACATCATCGGCGACACCATCAATATGCGCATGGACCAACGTTCGGCAGATGTGCCTATCGGCGTACCTGCCAATATGATCCAATACTCTGCGCTACTCCTCATGTTTGCACAGGTGACTGGATACAAACCGGGGCTTTTCATCCATTCACTTCATAACGCACACATCTATGAGAACCAGGTCTCTCATGTCAGAGAGCTTGTAAGCAGAGAACCGAGAATTTTCCCGCGCATGTTTATCAAGAACACAGCGATTGATAATCTATTCGATTTCCGCTCTGATGATTTTGAGATTGATGAATACAATCCTCATCCGGCTATGAATGATATTCCGGTTACGGAGTGAGGTGATAACATGATAACCAAAAAAAATTTAACGCTTCCATTTCTTAAAGAATCCGTAGCTCGCAATAGAGAGCAGTTGGATCTGATGCACAAAATCAACACTGATGGAAATTGTCCCTTCTGCGAATCAAATTTCTCAAAATATCATCCGAAGCCGATCATAAGAGATTGTAAATTTTGGTTGATATCTGAGAATATGACTAAGTATCAAAATGCCAAATATCATTTCTTGGTAGTCTTGAAATCCAGTCACCAAATTGAACACGGATCTCTCAGAAGCAAAGAGAAGTTAGAACTCTTTGAGATATGGGAATGGCTTGAAAGGGAGTACGATATTCCAGGGTCTACTCTCATTTTACGCTCTGGACATTGGGATTACACCGGAGGTTCCGTCTCACACCTCCATGCTCATATTGTGTCAGGGAGTGGGGATGATAATAAGCCTGTTATGACCAGGGTTGGTTAATAAAAAGTCGCGCCTTGTAGGCGCGACTTTTTTACATTACAACTCGAAAAACTTTAACACCAAAATGTTTAAAAATTTCTCGAGCATTAAGAAGAGAATAACCGGAAAGGTAATAAAGCTCTTTCACCCCAGCTGTTATTATCAGCTTGGCGCAAGTTGGGCAAGGAAAAGTGGTAACAAACATTTTTGAACCCTTAGTGGAAACACCAGAGCGAGCACAAAGTGCGATAATCCTGGCCTCAGCATGCTCTCCTAAAGAAAGATCAATCCTCTCCCCAGCATTGAAAATGGCCCTTGGATCACCATCAAAATAAACAGTATAATCGCCAGGATAGTGTCTATTATAAGTGACAATAGTCACTTTATCACTCTTTATGAGAACCGCGCCAACTTGTCTCCACCAATCAGGACTTTTGGTCGCCTCTTTTTTTGCAAGAGATATCATCTTTCTTGCAAAATCAGTCTTGCAAATCTCCTCATCTGGATCAACGAGAAATTCTTTTGTAACATTGGTCATATTCCATCTGACAAACCCAGTATCCCAGATAATTTCTCGCTCCGAAAAGTATTTATCGGCAAAACTAATGGTAGTATCTTCATATGGCATAACTACTTCATCAATTTCACGAACGTCTCTGACACCAACTTCTTTAGTAAGAACTTGCACCTTTGTTGTTTCAAACCCCTTTTCAAGGGCTATGAGAGTGCGAAGAATTAGACTGTTTCTGACAGGAGAAAGAGCCCTTGCATCTCTTGTTGTAAATCCAAGATTCTGAAGTATTTCCTCGCCGAGAACAAAAATTCTGTTTGGCTTTTGGCGCAAAACGAGATCCAACACCCCCTGATGAACAACAGGAAGATAGAGAATCAAAACTCGTTTCATTCGCCACCCCCCGAAAGATGCTCATTGATAAGATTTTGAATCTTCATTGCAAGAACCCTACCGCCATCAATCATCATATTCCTAAGACGACTTGATGTGCTAGTGGCCGACTGGGGTTCAAATATTTCCAATCGCTCACAATATTGGAAATATTTTTGTCTTCGTTCCTCAGGAAAATCATTGGTAGATGCAGAAACCACTAAAACATCTGGGTGAAGAATACTGATACATTCTTCATAATCATGGAAGCTTCCAATAAAAACAATATAATCAACAGAGCGAAGCTCACCAAGAAGCTCCACCCTTTCTTCTTCTAGAACAAGGGGGCGATTTGGGCCTTTTCTTTTTCTGGTCCAATCGTCCGTGTCCACCACTACAACAAGAATATCACCACATTCTTTTGCCAGACGTAAATATCGAACATGACCTTCGTGGAGTAAATCCCACACACCTGCTGTAAAAACAAGTTTTTTGCCTTCTTTGACTCTCTCACTTTCTAGAGCAAAGCGGAGGCCTTCATAATCAAAAAGACTATTCTTCAAAACGACATCAGAAACTCCATTTTTTTTCATTTTTTCTCCTTCTTCTCTTCTAAAAGTACTCAATCTATTTATAAGTTAGCACCACAGGAACAAATAACAATAAAAACAAAAATTCCGCCTTTTGGCGGAGTTTTTGTCAACTATTTTTTAAGTTGGTTAGAATTATTTTACTTCTATACCCATACTTCTTGCTGTACCTTCTATGATCCTCATTGCGGCTTCTATTGATCCAGCATTTAGGTCAACCATTTTCTTTTCAGCAATTTCTTTCACTTGGGCCTTGGTGACAGTGCCCGCTTTTGAAACGATATTTTTACCAGAGCCTTTTTCCTTACCCGCTGCTTTTAGAAGCATGTCCGAGGCAGGAGAGGTCTTGTATGTCAGGTCATAAGTCCTGTCTTCGTATACAGTCAAGATGACAGGCACTATTTCTCCCCTTCGCTCCTTAGTGGCATCATTAAACTTGGTGACAAACTCACCAATGTTTACCCCTGCCTGCCCCAAAGCTGGACCAAGCTGTTGGCCTGGCACAGCTTGCCCACCCGCTATTTGAAGTTTAAGTTGTTTGATTATTTTTTTAGCCATATGATTGATTTTTACAGAGCTAGGCGACAATAAAAATCATCACCGAGCACATAGGACACTATACTATCTCATATTTTAATCTTTGCCAAGCCTTGTTTAGAACAGCATTATCCTTCTGCTAAACTATGTGCTCGGTTAAGAAAAATATAATTGCTCCGCTCTTTATTTTTCTAAATTCTCTGAATCTGTAGGAAATCGAGTTCCACTGGGGTCTCTCTACCGAACATTGAGACAAGTACTTTGACCTTGCCCCTTTCCTCATCTATCTCGCTAACTTTGCCTTCAAGTTCCTTGAAAGGCCCATCAATAATTGAGACTGCATCCCCCGGCACAAGCTCTATTTTATGTTTGACTGTGTCTTTTTCCATGCGAGCCAAAAGCGAGCTTAACTCTTCCTCAGAGAGAGGTACAGGATGCACCCCAGTGCCGACAAACCCAGTCACCCTAGGAGTGTTTCTAACAACAAACCAAGAGTCATCAGTCACTATCATATCTACCAAAACATACCCGGGATATATTTTCTCCTCTTCTTCTACCCTTTTTGCTCTTTTTATTTTTACTTTTTTCTCTGTCGGCACAAGAACATTAAAAATCTTATCTTGCATGCCAAGAGATTCTATTCGCTGTTTTAGGTTTCGGACAACAGCGTTTTCATATCCAGCATAGGTGTGGATGGCATACCAAGCGCGTTTGCCATCTGTTTGTTGTTTACTCATATTAGTTATTTATTTGAGTGTGATTTGTATATTAAATAATGTATTGATCCAAGATAGTAGAGAAAATAAAATCAAAAAAACCAAGAAACACCGCAATAATTATAGAAATGACAATCACAGAAAAAGTAAACCAAAAAGACTGCCTTTTTGTTGGCCAATTTACGTGTTTCAATTCTCCCCTAGTGTCTCTTAAAAAATCAATAAGACTCATAAAATTTTGTTTAAGTATTTAAAAACCCCTCTCGGGGCTCTTGTTAATACTACCGCATTTGACCCTAGAAGTCAAACTAAGATTGTAGTGTTTTTCTATTCATCAAAACGAGAAGCGGGGCGGCTATAAATAGAGACGAGTAGACTCCGGCCACCATGCCAATAGTCATTGCAAGCATAAAATATTTGATAGATTCGCCACCTAGAAAATAGAGAGTGAGTAAAACAATAAGGGCAGTAAATGATGTATTGAAAGACCTGGCAAAAGTCTCAGAGAGGCTCCTGCCAACAACTAAATCAAACTCCTCTCTTATGTGGTGTTCTTTATTTTCCTTCAAATTTTCACGAATTCTGTCAAAAATAACAATAGTATCGTTTATAGAAATACCCAAAATAGAAAGCAGCGCCGTCACAAAAAGTATATCTATCTCCACGCTACCTATTTTGCCTAAAATGGCAAAAATGCCCGTCGGTATGACAATATCGTGGACTAGAGTAATAATGGCTACCAAGCCATACTTCCAAGAAGAGACCGGCTCCGACACCCCCCTAAAAACAAAGGCAATAAAAATAATGGTAGACAAAGATATAACAAAAATGGCTATCAATGATTTTTTAGTAAGTTCTTTGCTTATCACCGGCCCGGTGGCATTAAACCTTTCTATTTTTGCACCAGCTTCTTTGAGAAAGATACTATGAAGTTCATCTTTTACCCCTTCTTCAAGAAATTTCGTCCTCACTAAAACGTTCTTCTCGCCAAGTGGTTGGATAGTATAGTTGCCTATGTTTAAAGCATTTATATCATCTTTAAGAAGTGCCAGACCAGGGGCAACTTTTTCATAGGAAACTTCCGTCACCGCGCCACCAGTAAAATCTGGTCCAAATTTTAAACCAAAAATAGCAAGGAAAATGACTGACAAGATGACGCTTACAGCGCCTATAGACACAAATATTTTTCTGTATTTGGTAATAAACATTTTAGTTTGCTTTGAACAAAAAATTGGTTAGTTTGTTTTTCTCGCTCGGTAAAACAGACAAAAGAAAGGTCCTTGTAAGCGTTATGGCTGTAAACATTGAAACAATAACACCTATAAAAAGAATGAGGGCAAAACCTTCTACCTGTGCTGTGCCAAGCCAAAACAAAATGACGGCACTAATAAGTGTGGAAGTATTCCCATCTCTTATTGAAAGCCATGCTCTTTTAAATCCATGTTCGGCAGATTCTCTAAAAGATTCCCCTTTTTTTAACTCATCTTTCATTCTTTCAAAAATAAGAACATTGGCATCAACCGCCATACCAACAGAGAGCACAAGCCCTGCAATACCTGCCGCTGTTATGGTAACAGACATCAGTTGAAAAATAAAAAACATTAACACTAGATAAATAGCTAAAGATAGAGATGATACCAGTCCGGGCAAACGATAATAAAAAGTCATAAATATCATAACCAAAAGTATGCCCATAACGCCGGCTTTCACTCCTTGGTCTAGCACTTTTTGCCCAAGCGTAGCTCCAACATTGTCTGTGCCAACAAGTATAATAGGCACAGGCAAAGCTCCAAGATTTAAATCCCTAGTCAAAGTCTTAGCTTCATTTGGTGTAAATCCACCAGTTATCTGCGCCTGCCCGCCGTCTATCTCTTCTCTTATAACAGGGGCTGATAGGATTTCTCCATCCAAAAATATAGCCAGTTCTCTGCCAATATTTTCTTTTGTTATTTTTTTAAATAACTCTCTACCTTCTTCATTAAAAACAATACTGACATATGGCTCATTGGCCAAAGTGCTATCAAAACCAAGCGTAGCAGAAGTCAAAAATCTTCCAGACAAACCTGTCTCTATAAACCCAACGTCTTCTGGCATTGTTCCGTCTGCCGGCAAAGTGAGATCCTCGGGGACTAGTTTAAATTCTAAAAGAGGAGTCTTGCCTATCATATCTATCGCTTTTTCCACATCTGTGACACCAGGAAGCTCCACAACTAAACGTTTCCCCTCTCCAAGACCAAAAACACCGGAGTCCTCAATCTGCACCAAAGGTTCTGAAACTCCAAATAAGTTGACCCTCTTCTCAATTACATTTTTCAAAGCGTCCATAGCGCTTTCAACATCCCCAGAAGAGAGCTTGCTCGTGTCTGCCTCATAAACAAGATGGGTTCCACCAGATAAGTCCAAACCATATTTAAAATTAAATCTTGAAGATTGGGTTATATTAGAATAGACAAAATAACCGAGCGCGCAGGCAATAACTAAAATTATTAACGCCCATATTCTTTCCTTATTCATACCGCCTTATCGTATATAAATTGGCACCAAAAAGCAATTCGCCCTGTTAAATAACCATCCTTTGGCTGGTTGATTTCGTATAAATAAAATCATTTAACAGGGTAAATCCCTCTACCTTGGATTTTCACTCTTCCTATCAACTAACTATTAATTTATATTTCATAACCCGCTCCTTGAAAGAAGCGTCTTTATTGTTTTAAGAGCAATATTGATATCAAGGGATAATGATCTGTTTTTCACATAGAACAAGTCATAGGAAAGTTTGTTTTTTGTTTCTTCCACATCAAGTGAGTGGTGAGGATGTTTGTCGTGGTGTATCTGCGCCCAACCAGAAAGACCAGGCTTTATTAAGTGCCTGACATTGTAATAAGCAATTTCATTTTTGTATCTTTCAGCAGGCTCTGGAAGTTCTGGCCTTGGACCAATAAGAGATAGGTCGCCCAAAAGCACGTTCCAGAGCTGTGGCAACTCGTCAATTCTAGTTTTTCGCAAAAATTTCCCAACCTTTGTCACTTCATTTTTGACATTGTTCCACTTGCCTTCATCATTCGCGATTTTCATTGTACGAAATTTGATAATTTTTATTGGCTTGTTGTATTTGCCAATCCTATCCTGATAAATCAAAATGCCACCGCCATCATCCATTTTTATAGACAAATAAACAAACGGGAATAACAACAGAGCAATAAGTGACAGCGCCAGAGAAATGACAATATCCATAAGTCTTTTCAAACTATCGTAAAACACTTTCGGCGTCAGAGATACATTTTCCAAAAACCAATTGTGACGAAGAAGCGAGAGTGGAATTCTATCGAAAATATCTTCGTATATTTTATTGAGGTCTATAAATTTCACTTTTGCAAAAAGAAGGTTGTATAAATAGGGCAATATCGGCTCCACTTTTTCACTTTTTAGATCTATCACTATGACAGATATATCTTCAGAATATACTTTGTTTAAAACATCATCTTTAAAATCAAAACTTTCAAGCGAATTCGTGTCTATAGACGACTCAAATTTTATGCCATATTTTTGATTTCCATTGACTTCTTCTTTTAGTTCCTGCATTTCTTCGCCGCTTCCTATAAGAATGGCCCTCTCTGTATGTCTTGTGGTTACAAAATCCTGCCCCGATATCCTCCACCATAATATAAGTGCTAGGGATATTAAAAGATATATAAAAAGATTCGTTTTCGGCGTAATACCGAAATATGGTATTAAGAAGAAAAACAAAGCCGCAATAACAATGTTTACTATTTCCGCATTTGTTATTATATTTGGCAATCTTTTTTTGAAAACTGATGTGTGCCTACCATAAAGACCTGCTATAAAAAACACCAAAACCCAAACCACAAAAAGAATAGAAAATGGCACTAAGTGGGTTTCAAAGAGGGCAAGACTTGGTACTTCCAGGTATCTAACAAAAAGCATCACCCATAGAGATATTAGAAAAATAGCAATGTCCCCAAAGAGGAGTATTATGGAGTCTCTTTTACCAGAGATTATCATCAGTTAATAGACTACACTAAAAAACGGGAAAAATGCAATAGTAAACCTTGGTAGTACCAGGCTTCCATAATAGCAAATGTTGGGATAATATTTAGTAAATGAACCAAGAGATAACCAAAGATATTGTTGTTTTCTATCATGGAGGGTGCTCAGATGGTTTTGGTAGTGCTTATTCTGCTTGGAAAAAATTTAAAGATACGGCTGACTATCTGCCAATCGACTACAAAGAAAACCTGCCAGAAATAAAAGATAAAAAAATATTTTTCCTAGACATAACCTTACAAAAAGAAATTTTAAAAACACTTATGGCTAAAAATGAAGTCATCGGCATAGACCATCACATAAGCACAAAAGATGATATCGAGGTATTAGAGCAAAAAATATTTAGCACAGAAAAATCTGGTGCTTATCTTTCTTGGGAGTATTTCAATCCGGAGTCAAAGGTACCGGAGTTTATAAAACATATAAGCGATTACGACCTTTGGGAGTTTAAAATGAACGGCACAAAAGAAATAAACCTGTTCTTAAAGATTATACCGATGGATTTTGAGAGCTGGGACAAAATTGCAGACGATATGGAGGATACTGATAAAAAAAGTAGTATTGTTAACACCGGCAAAACAATTGCCACGTATAGAGACAACTTAGCTGAAAAAATAATAGAAAGAGGAATAAAAGAAGTTTCTTTTGAAAACTACAAAGCGTATTGCGTAAACGCCCCAAATTTACCAGAGCTTGCAGATATCATAGGAAACGCTCTTGCTCGCAAGTCTCCACCATTTGCCATCATATGGGCCGAAAACAGAGAGTATGTCGGAGTTTCCCTAAGAGGAGACGGCTCTGTTGATGTTTCAAAGTTAGCAGAAAAATATGGAGGAGGGGGTCATCATGACGCAGCCGGATTTCGCGTTAGCAACATAAACAATTTGCCATGGACAGAAATAGCCAAAGATTAAGATGAAGATTCTATATTTAATAACAAAATCAAATCTTGGAGGAGCTCAAAGATATGTCTTGGATCTCTCTAAAATGGCTAAAAATAAGGGTTTTGAGGTAGTTGTTGGTGCCGGCGGAGAAGGAGAATTGAAACAAAAAATAGAATCACTTGGCCTAAAATTTATAACCATCAAGGGGTTGGATAGAAATATAAACTTTTTTAAAGATTTGAAAAGTATTTTTAGTGTTTGGAAAGTAATAAAAGAAGAAAAACCAGATGTTGTCCATTTCAATAGCTCAAAAATGGGACTGGGAATTCTTATAGCAAGAATTCAGAAGTTATTTTTCAAATATCCAAAAAATATCATTTTTACTGCTCACGGTTGGCCATTTAATGAGCCGAGGTCTTATTGGCAAATAAAAATAATATGGATATTGTCTTGGTTTTCCGTCTTGTTTTCAAACATCACTATCACCATTGCTTCTTTTGATTTTGAAAAAACCAAAAAAATGCCTTTTGTTAAGAAAAAAGTTGTGTATATTCCAAATGGTATTGGAGAGATTATTTTTTTAGATAGAGATACGGCGAGAGAAAACTTGACCTCCATTTCCTCTTATAAGTTTGGTGAACAAACAGAAGTGGGCACAGTAGCTGAACTCACAAAAAACAAAGGTCTCAAATACCTCGTAGAAACAGCAGAGAGGGCAAGGGATCTACCAGTACATTTTTTTATCATAGGAGATGGAGAAGATAAGGAAAAACTAGAAAACATGATAAGAGAGAGGGGCTTACAAAACAAAATTACACTTTCCGGGAAAATAGACGAGGCAAGAAAATACTTGAAAGCATTTGATATATTTCTTCTGCCTTCTGTAAAAGAGGGACTGCCTTATGTCCTACTTGAAGCGGGCCTTGCCAAGCTTCCAGTCATTGCTACATCTGTTGGTGGGATACCAGAGGTCATAGAAGATATGAAGACTGGAATATTGGTCAGAAAAAAAGACCCACATGAGATAGAGACAGCTATAAGATATGTTTTAGAAAATAAAGAAAACGCAGACGTATTCAAAACTGCCCTAAAAGAAAAGGTTGCAAATAATTTCAATTTAGATAATATGGCAGAAGAAACGTTTAAGTTGTATAACAAATAAAGAGGTCGGAGGAACCACAAAATGAGCACCTGTGAATCTTGCCAAAGGATAAGTGTTTTTAATGATAGAAAAAGAATGCTAAAGCGAACTGAAGAAAAGTATGGTAAAAGCGTTGTCCGACAGGAAGAAATAAAAAATATTGAAAGAATTGTTTCATCTTTGAGAAACGATTGTAAATGTAAAAGACCAGCGTAAGCGGGTCTTTTCTTCTCAATCTAGATACCTAAAAACTCATTCTTCAAATCATCCCTATGTACTCCCTTTGAGTATCTCCTCATACCCATAAGTATCCCAAGCCCAGCAAACTCGGCCATTAGGTGCGTCCCCCCATAACTCATAAAGGGTATGGTAATACCCGTTATGGGTGCCAAACCTATATTCATACCAATATTTATAGCAAAGTGGCTTATAAGCATAATGGCAAATCCAAGCCCAAAAAGTATCTCAAAGTTTGTTGTGCCATACAAAGAATTGGCTAAAACCCTCCAAATAACAACAGCAAATAGAGCAAATAAAATAATAACGCCTATATAACCCCACTCCTCCGCAAAGGCGGCAAAAATAAAGTCTGTCTGATACTCTGGTAAAAAGCGGAGTTTGCTCTGCGTACCATAACCAATGCCTTTGCCAAAAATCTGACCGGAGCCCACAGCGATAGTGGACTGATAAGCGTTATATCCGGCTCCCTGTATATCTGCAAGAGGATTTACAAATGACAATATCCTATCTTTTTGATAATCCTCAAATGCAAAAAACCACAAACTAGAAAATGCCAGGGCACCAGCGAGAAAAACAAAAGCTAAATGTTTTTTGGATATACCTGATACCAAAATCATCCCAAACCATATCAAAAATATAATTATGGCAGAGCCGAGATCCGGCTGTAAAAATATCAAAACAAATGGTAGAAAGGCGTAAACCCCAGAGACAACAATATGCCGAAAATGGGCAATCTCTATATGTCGCCTTGAAAAATATTTTGCCAAAACAAGTATCAAAACAATTTTCATTATTTCTGCCGGTTGAAAAAAGAAAAAACCAAAGTCAAACCTGCTTTCCGCCCCTTTTATGGTAGAACCAAAAACAAATAGCGCTAGGAGCAAAAGATTGGTCAAAAGATAAACCCCAACCAAAATCTCAGTCCTTTTCATAAAACGAAAATCCACGAAACTAAAACCAAAAAAGATAAGAAGTGAGACAGCTATCCAAATGAGTTGTTTTTCAAAAAAATAATCCTCCGCAGAAAATGAACTCATGGTCACAAGCCCAAAGACGAGAATGGGTAAAATGGCAAAAAATAGAAGCCAGTCTATGTGCTTTTTTAAGTCGCTAAAAATCATATATACCCCCTATCTTACAACAGGAATTATCTCTGAGCGAGAGATATCCAGAGGGTCAAGGTTTGGCCAAGTAAAGACGGCCTTTTCTACTCCCTCGCCTTCTATGACGTCTATAACGGTCTTTGATATCTCTATAACATTACCCTCTCTGTCATAAAGAATAGCTGTTGTGTCTATATTTGAGACCCTATCAAAAGAGACATTTTCTATTTCCACTTCAAGCTTTAAGGATGTCTGATTTTTGCTTATTTGTTGTGTTTTGACTTTCAATATGTTTTCTGGAAGCTCATCTTGTGGCACCTCCCTCCAAAGAGGGTCTGTCTCAAAATCAAAAAAAACTCTTTTTACATTTCTATTACCCGTTGTGATATTTGGTTCAAAAATAACAAAGGAGCTTTGTGGCGGAATATTGGCTCGTCCTTTCTTTTCGGCTACTAGTAAATTTTTGTCATCAAAGAGGCGAAAAACATACGGAACATCTTCTGCCTTTAAGTCTAGATTTGGGTTTTCTATATAAGTAGCTAGGTTGTAGACCCCAAGAGAGACTTCAAATGCTCGCGACCACAAAATGGATACATTTTTTGATTGAAATTGACATATTTTCTCACAACTTCCCCCACAATCTACCTCCTGCTCATCTCCATTGCGCTTCCCGTCAAAGCACGTGGGTCTGTCATAAAAAACAAAATAAAAAAGAGGAACCGCAACAGCGATAATGAGTGTGAAAAATATACTACTATAAAAAAATTTTCTTTTCCCAGACCAGCTAGACATAAGTATATTTTAACACAGAAGTAAATAGTTAGAAGTTATTAGTTAAAAGATAGGGAGCTGCTAAAAGAAAACCGCCCTTGTGGGGCGGAAATTTAAAAGGGTTGACCTTCCCCAACCCCCCCATCTTGCCCGAGAATGATAATGAAACAAAAAGTTGCGAACAACAACATGACGATTGAATGGTGGTCCGTCCATTTAAGAAGTGTGTCAAAAAGCTTCAAAAACTGAAAAACCATCTCTTCCATAAAATACCTCCACAACTCATACTACTTAAATCCAAATAAAAGTCAACAAAACCCCCACTTGGACATCCGATGTCCAATGTCCAAGTGGAAAAAATAATTTAACATTTTTTATTGGCACCACACATCATAGAGGTTGGCTATGAAGTAATTGCTTTATACCCCGTAATATCCCCTGTCATCCCAAAATTTTTTTCCTTCTTCCGCAATTTTCAGCATCTGCCTCAGTCTAATCACTTCCTTGGTTAAGTCCCTATGACCCATATTCTCAACACGTTTCTGAAATTCATATTTTTCAGCCGCCAGATCTTCTTCGAATCTAGCTAATCTTTCACTATCGCCCCAAACATTATCACCGGTTCCACCGTGTTCTTTTCTGCTTTCTGCCATACTAGAGCGCGTATTATTAGCTGCCTCTGCCATTTCTCTTGCCTTTTCAACATCCTGGACCAACCTTGATTCATCCTCGCTAGATGGTGTTGGCTGTGCCCCCATTCCTCCTTCCATATATTTAAAATTTAATTTCTAATACCTCAATTATCACCCCCCCCCGTATGCTTTGTCAAGTTAGACAAAAAATACCAAGGCGAAACCTTGGTATTTTTTAACCATACTACTTAAATCCAAACCAAAGTCAACAAATCCCCCCACTTGGCGGTTAGACCGCCAAGTGGGGGTAAAAGTTAGATTTTTGTGTTTTTTGAAACTATTTTTTTATCATACCTTCCAACTTTAATCTTTGATCCTCTGCCAATACCTCTTTTTTTGCTCTCTCAATAATTTGCTCATCCTCTCCCAATATTGAATTCAAACTAATGGTGTTGCCTATGAAGTGAGACCCTATGTCGTACATGCTTTTGAAAGCCAGGTAGTCAAGCACTGGCGCTGAGCCCCTTAATTCATCTAGTGTCGGCTTTAATGCGTTCTGAATTTCATCTTCATCGATGTAGTTCCCCGTCCACACGCCCGCCTTTTCCAATATTTCTGTTCTCTTTTTTACTGCGCGATCTATAGCTTCGCTCTGCGCCTTGCGCCTTCTAGTGTTTTCTTCTGGTGATAAGCTTACCTCCATACTTTCTGCAGATTTAGAGCTGGCCTTCGGGTCCTTTCTTCCCAAACCCATTTCTGTACGCAACCCCGATATCAAGTCCTCGGGGCTCTGAGAGCTTACATCTTTGCTTTTTGAATCACCAGACGGAACTCCATCCATATATTTAAAATTTAATTTCTAATACCTCAATTATCCGGCGGGGGGGCCGGGGGGGGGGGGGGGGGGGGGGGG
>CAYHGJ010000007.1:0-22577 GCA_964356235.1 uncultured Candidatus Saccharibacteria bacterium
CAGGCGATGATTCTGGTATTTATGAAGTAGGTTTTCAGATTATACCGACTCTTACAGAAGAGGAGGTTGTTGGTGTTTTTTCATTAATAAAAGATGTTATTTCAAAAAAGGGCGGTCAGGTCATTTCAGAAGGAGCTCCAGAGCTTGTAAATCTACAATACGAGATGAGAAAGAAAATTTCTGGGAAGTATCAAAAATTTTTGAGAGGATATTTTGGTTGGGTCAAATTTGAAATAGCAAAACAAGATATAAAAACAATCAAAGATACTTTAGAGGGAATTGTTGAAATATTAAGAATGATAATCATCTCAACAGTCAGAGAAAACACAATGATTTCACAAAAACCTCATACTATAAAAAGACCAATAATGGAAAGTCCTACCCCTGTTGTTCTTTCGCCAGAAGCGATGGATGAAGAAATAGCCAAGACCCTTGAAAATTTGGAGATTAAATAGCCGATATGCTTTTAACTTTATAAACTTTAAGAACTTTATAAACTAACGACATGTACCTAAACAAAGCGTTTGTCATAGGAAATTTAACAAGAGACCCGGAGCTCCGCTCTCTTCCGTCAGGTATGCAAGTAGCAAGTTTTTCTCTTGCCACAAATCGTGTTTGGAAAGACCGTGATGGCAACAAACAAGAGGGGGTTGATTATCACAATATTGTAGTATTCGGTAGACAAGCAGAGACAGTAAGTCAATATCTAAAAAAGGGTTCTAGCGCACTTGTTGAAGGTAGGATGCAAACAAGAAGCTGGGATTCTCCAGAAGGTAAGAAATACAGAATGGAGATAGTGGCAGATAGAATCCAGTTTGGGCCAAAATTTGGAGGAGCATCTGGCAATTATTCTAAGGATGATTCATCACAAGCTCCATCAAAGGAAGAAAAAGGCTCTGAACCTGGGAAAGATGGGGGGATTGATTATCCAGAGAATGATATAAATTTAGAAGATATACCATTTTAATAACAGTTAAGAGTTTCGGGGGATGAGTTATGAGTAAAATCTTAATTCAAACCCGTAACCAATAACTCATAACCGGTAACTCATATGAAGAAGCAATGCTATTTCTCACAAAATAATATAAATCACATAGACTACAAGGATGTAGAAGTTTTGAAGAAGTTTGTAAATCCTCACGGACGAATGATAGCTTCAAAATATAGTGGGGTAAGCGCACGTCACCAGAGAAAACTTGCTCTTGCCATAAAACGGGCTCGCTTCATGGGGCTACTTCCTTATATAGCCAGATAACAGTCATATGAATTAAAACAAAAACTGCCCGCAAGGGTGGCTTTTGTTATCTTTTGTTTTACCCTTGACCTCGGGCTTACTTGGAGTAATATCGTTGACGGAGGAAAACAATGAAAAAGTACTTTGTCTTTCGTGCTAGGGATTTCACAAGCCATAGCGGTTTATTTTTTATGAGTTCTGTTTTCACATTGTTGGCGCTTATCATACGTTTTGCGCTTGGAGAAAGGGTGTCAGTTTTTGAGTGGTATTTCGCTCAGGTCTTCATCTGGCTTGTGGCGCTTGCCTCTGTTGTTTTTTTGGCTTGCAAGAGAGCAAGGCTACTTGTTGATGAACGTAGGTGGAAGCCGTTTCCAGAAAGCAAAATGGCACTGGATATTACAGAAAGGATTGAAGAGATAGGACGGTAAAAACCCCCGCATTGGTGCGGGGTTTTATTTTGTTTATTATTCATTCACTCTCTCCACATACTCACCACTTTCTGTATTTATTCTTACCTTATCTTTTGGGTTTATAAACATAGGAGCATTTATTGTAGCTCCTGTTTCAAGGGTTATAACTTTTGTGCCACCTTGAGCAGTGTTGCCTTTGACTGCTGGTGGGGCGTCTTTTACCTCAAGTACCACCTTTACAGGAAGTTTTAACCCTATCGTTTGTTCATCAAAAACAAGAATGCTTATGATTGAATTTTGCTTCAAAAAGGCGCCCTGTGGTCCTACCATCTCATCTTTCAATACAAACCTCTTACTAGGGTTCTTTTCTTCACAAAACCACCACTCGCCTTTGTTTGTATACAGATATTTTATTGGTTTTTCTACAATGTCCGCTTCATAAACCTTGTCAGATGATTGAAAAGCGCGCTCTGTGACCTTGCCAGTCAAGAGATTTTTGAGCTTGGTATGATTGACCGGTTTTCTTTGTTGTTTACGAAAAACGTGTGCATCAAGCACTTCGTATGGAGTACCATCGAGTATTATAAATTTATGAGGCAGTATTTCGTTGTATTCAAGCATGATTATTAGTTAAAAGTTAATAGTTGCAAGTTAAAATAATAAATACTAAGCCATTCTACCAGAAGATTGGGAAAAGAAAAGACGAGCGGGAGCTCGTCCTGGGTATTGTCGATGTGTCTATTTCCAATTGATGATCACTCTATCCTGTTCAGGTTCCAAGTGCCAGATAATATTAAGAATTCTTTGGGTGGCAATGACCGACGGATTTTTATAACCCACAGGCTCAAAATTAAACACTTTCACTTTATTTATTCCTGTACCATCTCTATTTTTTTCTGGTAGGTAGCAGAAACATTTAGGATGTACAGTAGGTAGCCCAGGATAGTAATAAAGCTTATCACAGATTTTGTATGCTTCGATTTTTCTTATGCCAGTGTCGCCACATCCAATTTGGGCAAGATACACTGGAATAATCAATTTTTCCAATGACTGCAGTATCGATTCAAAGTATTCTCCTAATGTGAAGAGAATCTCTATAACCATAGTGCTTCGCATTTCAATAAAATGAGTCTGGGCTCTAGCGATAGTATGTCCTGCAAGTCTGATCTTTGGCCAGTTGATATCGGACATTGGCGGTTCTCCTTTCTGAAGACAAGAATAATACTATCTTTCAGCAATGTCAATTTTGGGTTACCCTTGTGACCTTTTAAAGGTGGGAGAGGTTGTAATAGTAAAGAGGGTCGAATATTATAAAGGTACCACCCCACGGATGATTGAGTTAAGGCAGGAGATGTGGGGTTGGTAATAACCCTTTTTATACTATGTCCCTTTTAAGTAGCAAAGAAAATTTAAATGAAGAATACGACAGTTTGTCAGATGAGGAGCTTCTTTCTATTTCCATATCTAGTCCAGATTTGTTTAGTATTTTAGTAGATCGCCACCAGAAGCAATTTTTGAAAAAGGCAGTTTCCATCATTCGTGATGGCGGAGAGGCCGAAGATATTGTCCAAGAAACATTCACAAAAATATATCTGAAAGCCAGCAAGTTTCAAAAACAGGAAGGAGCGTCATTCAAATCATGGGGTTATAAAATACTGATTAACACTTCGTTTACTTATTATAAAAAGAAACAAAAAAGAAAGGGGGACGTAAGCATTGATGAGACAATACTCAATGCACAAGAATATGCCAATCTAAGTGAGACTATTGCGGAGAAAGAGCTTTTAGACTATGTGGCAAGGATTATGACAAAGTTGCCAAAAGCTCTCTCTAAGGTGCTACACCTCTATGAAATAGAGGGGATGCGACAAAAGGAGATTGCGGACATGGAAAATATAAAAGAGGGGGCTGTCAAGACGAGAATTTATAGAGCGAAAAAAGAATTTCAAAAAATAAGCGATTTCAACTTGGTTTGAAATATAAATCAAAATTATGAACTATATAAATGAAGAAAAATTAAAAGAGAGAATCATGAGACGGGTTTACCTCATTTCTTTTGTCAAAAAGATATTTGGGATGACGGCAATAAAAATATATGGAAGTTTAGTGCTTCTTTTTGGGTTGTATATCAACGTTTCTATTGTGGATGTTTTTAAAAATTCAATAAAGTTTGGTAGCTTGGGGACAACCTTCGGTAACCTCTTCAACTTTTATGGCCAGGCTTTTGTGCGTACAGAGCTTGATGTTAAGGTGATATTTGTTTTATTTCTGGGACTTGTCTCTTTTATTTTGTTTGATAGTGTAAAAAAGCTTCCTTTGTGGGTCCTGAAAAAAGAGCATAATTATTAAAAGACCATTTTGTGTTTATTACCTAGGCCAATTTGATGCGTATTTCTTTTAGAATACTGTCGGATACTTTTGGATTTTCTTTAAGAAACGTGCGAGTAGCATCATATCCACGGCCTAGTTTTTCATCACCATAAGCATACGATGAGCCGGATTTTTGCAAAATATTGTATTTTTCTCCAAGAGCTATAATCTCGCCTTCTTTTGATATACCTTCGTTATATATGAGGTCAAACTCCGTTTCCTTAAATGGTGCTGCCACTTTATTTTTGACTACTTTTGCTCGGGTGCGTGAACCAACAATCTCCTCACCCTTTTTAATCTGGGCGATGCGTCTTATGTCTATTCGTACTGATGTGTAAAACTTTAGCGCTTTTCCACCTGTTGTTGTTTCTGGGTTGCCAAACATGATGCCTATCTGCATTCTGATTTGGTTTATAAATATAACCACCGTCTTTGTTTTGGCGACGATAGCGGTCAGTTTGCGAAGGGCTTGTGACATAAGGCGGGCTTGTTTGCCGACGTGGTGCGCGCCCATGTCTCCCTCTATTTCATCTTTTGGAGTAAGGGCCGCCACAGAATCAACAACGACAATGTCTATCTTGCCTGAGCGCACGAGAGATTCTACTATTTCAAGGGCCTGTTCTCCGGTGTCTGGTTGAGATAAAAGCAAATCTTCTATTTTTACACCGAGCTTTCTTGTGTATTCTGGGTCCATAGCATGTTCTGCATCAACAAAAGCGCAAATACCGCCGAGTTTTTGGGCCTCTGCGATAGCATGAAGGGCAAGGGTGGTCTTGCCTGATGATTCTGGTCCAAATATCTCAATAATTCTTCCACGAGGTAAACCTCCTATGCCAAGCGCCGCGTCAAGCCCAATAGAGCCTGTAGGAATCGCATCAACGTTTACCTTTGGAGAATCTCCAAGTTTCATTATTGATTCTTCTCCAAATTTGGTCCTTATCTGTCTTAGCGTTTCTTCAATGTCACTATTCATTTTCTTTGGTTCTTTTTTTTGTTTTGCTTTTACCATTGTTTTGTAAACTTTTAAATTTTATAAATCTATTGATGTTGAGGTCGCAGTAGTTGTGGAGTTTTCTAAAACTATTTCCAATCTTTTTGTTGTTTCTTTGCCAAACCTGTCTTTGGCGTTTATTTCTACTATATTATACCCCAAGTAGAGCAATAATTTTTCCTTAAATATTCCATTTTCGTCTATAAAAATAGGCCTGTCGTTTACAGATATGGCGTTGATATTTTTAGCTACGCCATATATTTCTATGGGGTTTTTGTATACCACTTCGCCATTTTGGGGGCTTTTGATATCTACACTTGGCCCCGAGACAATTTTCCTAGCTTGGAATACGGCATATCCACCCACAAAAACAACAGCCACTATCATAACTATTGTATAGATGCTTAGTTTGCTCTTTTGCCAAAACATACTTTTTAATATATTTCCTCGTCTTCTTCATTAGTTTTTCCAAATCCATCATCTTCAAAACCAATGTTTTCATTTTTCACTATGACATCTCTTGGCTTTGACCCGTCTTGGCTACCTATAATCCCTCTTTCTTCCAACATATCCATAAGTCTAGCTGCTCTGGCGTATCCCACCTTTAATTTTCTTTGCAAATATGAGGTGGAGGCCTTTCCTGCTTTTATGATTGTTTCTTTTGCTTCCTCATATAGGTCATCATCATCAAGACTTGAATCATCATCAAAGCTCGCTTCAAATATAGAGCCCCTATCCTTTTGCTCTGATAGATTTATTTCATCTGGTAGAGAGTCATAGTTGTCTTTCAGATATTTGACCACTCTCTTTACTTCTTCTTCGGACACAAACGGAGATTGCAATCGCACCGGTTTTGACATCTCGCCTGAGAGATAGAGCATATCTCCGGCTCCAAGCAATTTTTCTGCGCCACTGCCGTCAAGTATGGTGCGTGAGTCTATTTGTGATGCCACTTGAAGAGCAATTCTTGTTGGTATGTTTGCTTTGATTAAGCCTGTGATGATGTTTACGGAAGGTCTTTGTGTTGAGAGGATGAGGTGTATGCCGACAGCACGGCTCATTTGGGCTATACGAACAATAGCCGCTTCAAGCTCTCTTGGGTATGACTGCATAATATCTGCCAGTTCATCTATGACTATGACAATGTATGGCATTGACTCTGGCAAAGCTTGTTCTGCGAGGTCTTTTTTCTTCAATTTGGCAAGAGCGGGTGCCACAATATTTGCATGATATGACTGGATATCGCGCACTTTTTCTGTTTCTAGTATATCGTAGCGTCTATCCATCTCTTTGGCGGCCCATTTAAGAGAAAGGATGGCTTGTTTTGCTCCTGTTATTACCGGGGTCAGCAAGTGAGGGATATTGTTATAAAGTGTTAGCTCCACTCTTTTGGGGTCTATCATTATGAACCGCAGATTTTCCGGAGAATTGCGGAAAAGCATCGAGTTTATGATGGCGTGTATGGTTACAGATTTACCAGAGCCTGTGGCTCCCGCTATAAGAGCGTGAGGCATTTTGGCAAGGTCGGCGACAGTTACTTTTCCAGAAATTCCTTTTCCAAGCGCTACAAGAAGTGGTTTTGATGAATCTTGGTAGTCGGCAGAAGAAAGTATGGAGGCCAGACCAACCGTGGACTTTATACTATTTGGTATTTCAATACCCACCAGTGATTTTCCTGGTATTGGCGCCTCAATACGCACAGGGTGTGCTGCAAGCGCAAGTTCTAGATTATTTTGCAAGCCAAGAATTCTGGAAAGCTTCACTCCTTCTGCTGGTTTCAAAGCATATCTTGTTATAGACGGGCCGATAGAGACTTCATCCATTTCTACATCTATACCAAAATTTTGAAGAGTTCTTTTTATGATATTACTGTTTGCTTTTATATCACCAACTCCTGGTTTGCCCTTGTCTCTTTCTAGAAGAGAGAGGGGTGGAGGAGTAAATTCTTTTCCAGATATGGCGTTGACGATAGGGGATATGCCGGAGGGATCTTTTGGCATCTCCTGGGTCTCTTCTTTTGGTTTGGTAAAACTAAAATGTTTTGTTTTTCTTTCTTCCTCGCTTTCTTCATCATTATTTATCTCAACGCTAATCTCTCCTTCGTCATACTGGTCTTCATTCTCATCGTATTCTTTCCTGCCCCATTTTCGCCAAAACAAAAAATCATTAAGTTCTGGTTTTGTATCAAATATTATAATGAGGGAAATGGCAATAAGGGCCACAAGTAGGGTTGTGGTGGCGTAGACATCTATGAGTTTTACAAGGGGAGATGATACCAATCCGCCAACAATTCCAGCTTTATCAAAAAATAATATGTCTATTAGCCCAAGACAAGAGAGCAAGAAAATACCTGATCCAACCCATCTTGCGAAGGCAAAGTCTGCTCTGAATGATTTTATTCTTGCGATAGCCAGTATTACAAAAAGTATGGGCAAAACATAATAACCAATTCCCAAGAGATAGGAAAAAAGTTTGAATATTTTTTCGCCGGCTATGCCAGCTTTGTCTATAGCGGAGAGAGAAAGGATTATGGAAAGTACTATGAAGATTATTACCCAAACAGCGTTTAGAGTTTCGTCTTTGAGATTGAGAGAGGGTAGATTTTTCTTGTGTTTTTTTGAGTTATCTATCTCTTTTTCTTTTTTTTGTTTTTTAGCCATTGATTTGTATTTATAAGACAATTATATCAAAAAAGACTTACACCTACACTTTTTTATTGTGAGTGCGGATTCATCCCCGATGCTTTGCATCGGGGATGAATCCGCACATATGATCAAGTGTCGGCGGAGCCGACTCATATACAACAAAGTTTGCCCCGTTGCCTCGCCTAATACCCCGATGCTCTGCATAGGGGATAGGACGAGGCCAAACTTTATTTTTAGCTTCGGGCATTTTGTTTTAATCGTGGAAAGGAATAAGTACTTGACGGCCGTATATAAGTTGTTGGTGGTTATTTGTGTGATTTGTGGTGCATGTTTTGCCTCATAGCGAATTTTGGTATTGAGTTTTAGTCTCATGTTACTACTAGCAACACAATTTCAAAATCTAGTACATGGTGGACAATTTATATAGGACGCTTATAATAGTCATCAAATAACAGTCTGTCTTTTACAAAGTAGTAGATTTGTAAAAGACAGCTAAAAGACAAAATGGAAGAAAAAAATGACAACAAAATAGGGCATTCCAGTAAAGATATAGCAAAATCAGGCTTTTTGGCTGGCAATCACATAGTTTTTGTCTTTAAGAAGATAGAAAGACTCTCATCTGCCCTATATCTACTTACCAACCTCTGGAATGATCTTGAACCTCTAAAATGGTCTATAAGACAGAAAAATCTTGATCTCATAGGAGAAGCATCAAGGTATCACTATGAGCATCTTTTAAGTAGGGCAGAAGTCACAAATAAGCTTTTGTCCCGTGTCGGCGAGATAGTGTCCCTACTTGAAATAGCTTTTTCAGCGAGCTTACTATCAGATATGAACTTGAGGATTTTGAGAGATGAGTATATTTATCTTGTTAGGGTCTTAAAAGAAAAGGAGGACAATTTTGTAACCTTGCCAAAGGGCTTCTTCTCGGAGCCCCTCTTTGAAGAAAGAGATATATTTCCGCAGATGTTTCGTTTGCCGGGGCAGGATCGTACGAGGGGATTTCATAAAGGACATAAAGGACATATAAAGGACATAGTGCCAGAAATGTCCTTTAACAAAAAAACAAGACCTTTGAATAAAGAAAAAATTATAAGAATAAATGGTGCTGGCGCTAGATATGATGTCATATTTAATCTTGTTAAAAATATGGGTGAAATAACTATAAAAGATGCCGTGTCGGTCATAAAAGACTGTAGTGAAAAGACAATCCAAAGAGAGTTAATATCAATGACAAAATCTGGTCTTTTGAAGAAAAGCGGGGAAAGGCGTTGGAGTAAATACTCGCTAGCATAATGTCCTTTACTGGTTTAAACACTACTTTGTGTTTGTGTAGAGTTTTATAAATAAAGTGTCTTTGTCCATAGATAGTGAGCGTTTTGGGCTGTTTTTTGGATAGTTTTAGAAAACAAGTGGCCTCTTAATAATGTGGTTAAGAATCTCTATATTTATGGCTCTGAAAATGAGTTAGAACATTGTTTTTTTGGTTATCCCCTGTTTTGTTGACTATTTTGGCTATAATATGCTATCTTTATGGGTAGGAAGCAGGAGTTTATTTAAACGGATTTTGCTCTGTTTTGGGCTCTAAATTATAACGGCTAGGGTGGGTTTTTGATGGGTAAAACCAACCAAAATACTTATCCACACAATGTTTTCTTTGCAGGTTCATTGTATCGGTTTATAATTTACCTGAGGCAGACGAAAATTTGTTTGTATTCGTTTGTTTCCGAAGTAATAGACAAGGATCGAAACTCCCTGAATTTTTGGTAAGTTTCGTTCTTGCATTTTGCATGCTCCTTGACAACAAAATAAGGAGAATAATAAAAGATAGTGTTTTTGATTGTGGAACAAAAGTTACTATCAGTTTTTGTTTTGGTTTTTTAGTACCGATTTACAAATCTCTTTTCTCTAGATTTTTATTAGAGAAACACGGCGGTTAAAGATAGATATTCAGAATTAAACATTGCCAACTATTCCAAAATTATCTCGTGTCGTTTGTCCGGCTTAAACGGTCGATGGGGTTTGCTCTTGTCTTCTGGTTTTCCAGATTTCATTACTAACTTTTATCATCATTTAACAAGGCTTGGATAAAGAGATACTTGGAAATAGTAGAAATAATTAATAGAAATCAATCATTTTAGATTGATGTGTTAATTAGAGGTAAAGCTTTCGGTTTTTGTCGAAATCGACGACTTTGCCGGACAGATTATTTGCAAAAATAATTTGTATCGAAATTATATTAAAAACATGTATTTAAGAAACGCTAAACTTTCGAAAATAGTTGCAAGCGTTATAGGGTTCTCAATGGTATTGAGTGTTGCATTCACTGGTATTCCAGCCAATGCTCAGACTGCTGCTGAACTTCAAGCTCAAATTCAGAGCTTGCTTGCTACTATCACAGCATTGCAGGGACAACTTGCAACGCTCGGAGGTGGTACAACTGGTGCATGCACATTTACTTTTACCCAAGCTCTTAAACAGGGTTCAACTGGGTCAGAAGTCATGAACTTGCAAAAGTTCTTGAACAAGAGTGCAGACACACAAGTGTCCACAACCGGAGCTGGTTCACCAGGTAATGAGTCATCATACTTTGGTCCAGCTACAAAGGCCGCTGTTATGAAATTCCAGACTAAGTATGCCTCAGAGGTTTTGACACCACTAGGTCTTAGTGGAGCAACAGGATTTTGGGGAGTCGCTTCAAGAGCAAAAGCTAACGCTATGTGCTCAGTTGTAGTTGTTCCTCCACCAGGAACACCTCCTCCTGCCGCTACAGGAACTTCACTTATGGTAGCCGCTGGTACACAACCAGCAGCAACTCTTGCACCAGAAGGAGCATCAAATGTTCCTTTCACAAAGTTCACTCTTACAGCAGGCACTGATGGTGCTGTTGCCGTAAACGGTGTTACTGTTCAGAGAGTAGGTCTTGGTTCAAACTCAGTATTTTCTGGTGTTGTCCTTTTGGATGATATGGGAAACATAATGGATGTTGACAAGACTCTTAACGCAAACAATCAAGCAACAATCGGCGGAATATTCACAGTTCCAGCTGGTACTACAAAGACTTACACCGTAGCAGGTAATATGCTAGCCGCTGGCGAGCTTACAGGCTATGCTGGTCAGGTTATAGGAATCAATGTTGTTGCTATAAACACAACTGCAACTGTTTCAGGATCACTTCCAATATCAGGTGCAGCTCATACTGTAAACGCGACTCTTGATATCGGTACTGTTACCGCAGAAAGAGGTGTAAACGACCCAGCTGCTGCAGCTACAAAAGAAGTTGGTACAGCCGACTATATTTTCACAGCTGTTAAATTGAACGCTGGTTCAGCAGAAAAAGTAAGATTAAACTCAATTAGATTTAATCAGGCCGGTTCAGCAGGAACAAGCGATATAGGCAATGTAAAAGCATATGTTGATGGTACTGCTTATGTTCCAATTGTTTCATCTGACGGAAAGTATTACACAGTAAGCTTTGGTTCAGGAATAGTTATTGATAAGGGTCTCTCAAAAGAAATCGTTCTAAAAGGAGATGTTGTATCAGGTTCTGCAAGAACCATATCATTTGATGTCTACAAATACACAGACATAAATGTTACTGGCGAAACTTTCGGATATGGAATTACTCCAACTGACGGCGGTGCAGGATTTGGTTCTACAAGCCCTGTATACAATGCATCTGATGTGACTGTTGCAAATGGTTCTATGATCGTATCACGTGCTACTTCAGTTGCTTCACAAAACATTGCAATTCAGCAATCAAATCAAGTCCTCGGAGGATTTGATGTAGAAGTCAAAGGTGAGCCAATCTCCGTTGGGGGTATGGTATTCAACTTTGACCTTTCAGTAGGAGAAGTTGGAACAAACGTTGACAACATTTCTCTTACAAACTCAAGTGGTGCGGTCTTGGCTGGTCCAGTTGATGCGACAGGCGCAGCAAGAAGCGGTACAATTACTTTCTCAGATACGGTCACTTTCCCAATCGGAAAGACAACCATTATCTTGAAAGGTCAATTGACAACAGCATTTGAAGCAAACGATACAATCGTCGCTTCAACTACTCCGTCAACTTCCGCAACTGCCTCAAATCAGTGGACAACAGTAAGAGGCCAGAGTACTGGTAATACTATTTACCCTACCCCTTACACGGCAGTTGCTGGTTCTACAATGACAATAAAGTCAGCTACAGTAACCATTTCAACTTCGGCTACTCCGGCTGCTCAGACCGTTGTCGCTGGCGCACAGGACTTCTTGTTCGCCACTTACCAATTTGACGGTACTTCATCGGGTGAGGATGTTAAATTCACCACACTATCCATCGACTACAACTTCGGTGGCACAGATACTTATCTCACAGGTTGTCAGTTATTGGATGGCTCGACAGCTTTGAACACAGGTTCAAATGTTGTTAATCCAGACCCAACTTCAACAGGTGATGCTGTAACATTCACCCTTGATAGCGCGGGTCTTCTCATTCTTAAAGGTACAGTTAAAAACGTCAACCTCAAATGTGATGTTTCATCAGCTGTAACAGCTTCTGATACATTCTCATGGGATATTGACAATGCCCAGACTGGTTCTGGCGCCACATCTGGCGCGACCGTTTCTGTAACAGGAACTGGTTCAGGAGCAACAATGACAGGTGCTACAGCAGGTACCTTGGTTGTAGCTCTTGACTCTTCAAGTCCTGCTTACAAGATGGCTCCAGCTAACGCTACAGGAGTCCTTGCTGGTGTACTTAAATTCACCTCAACGAGAGAGGACATAGACGTTAATCGTGTCGCTCTTACACTCTCAGGTACTACAGCTTCATCTTCGCCTGCAAACGTTAGCTCGGTAGTCTTGAAAAATTCCGCTGGAACCACACTCGGTACCACGGTCTTCACAGGGACATCAAGATTTGCGACTTCAACTCTGACAACTGATTTCATTGTTCCAAAGAATGGTGATAACAAGATATATGTCTATGTTGATCTCGCGGACATTGGTACTGGCCAGGCCACATCTACATCAGGCATCTTGGTACAAGTTGATCGAGATGGAGATGACAGCACTGGTACCCAAGGTGTTGGTGCGGCTTCCGGTACAACAATCAACGCCACCGGTTCAACCACAGCAGTTTCTGGTATTAGAGTCATGAATACTGTTCCTACATTTGCTAGGTTGGCGATTCCTTCGTCAGTTCTCGCAAACGGCACGGAAAAGAAACTCATGAGATTCTCTGTTACTGCAAACTCTACTGGTGACTTGGCTCTTGCCAAATTCACAATAGGCACGGCAACGACTGGTATGACAATTACCAACATCAATATCCATGCCTTTGAGGATTCCGGCTTTAACACCGCTATCTCCGGACATAGCTCCGATGGACAGATGGATAATGCCGACAAGAGCCCAACAACCACAGGCGGTGATGTAGAAATCTACGCTGAAAACTCAGGCGGTACCGTGATTGGAACAGTAGTTCCATCCGGTGTTACTCGATACTTTGAAGTACGAGGAGATGTCGCTTCAGCATCAAGCGGAGATTCGTTGACTCTCACCCTTGCCGGTGATGCGCTATACCCAGACCTTACAGCAGTTCAGGCCCTCATGGGTAACACTACTGTAATTGATGGTGATGCTACGGATGATGACCTCATCTGGTCTCCATACTCAACCACTACAGCTGGTATAAATGGTGACGACTGGACAAACGGTTATGCCGTTCCTGGTCTAGGATCATCTGGGTTCTCAGAGACATTGTCTCTGTAATCTAGGATTAAAACTTAAGGTAGTATGCTCACTCGTTTGATTTATCAAATAAGAGCAGAGGTAGTAAGACTTAAGTTCTAAAATAGAAGCTTTAGATGTCGATATCTAGAGCAAGCAAAAACCCGCCTTACGGCGGGTTTTTGCTGTGCAGTTTTTGCTACGCAAAAATCCCCCATAGGATACACCTATGTACATAGGTGTATCCTATGGGGGTTGTCCACACTTTTTCCACAACATTGAAAAATAATGGTTTTTAGCCTAAAATATGCAAATAATATTGAATAATATGGAAAGTATGGACGAAAATATAAATGAGATGAAGCCAAAAACCAAGTTTGTTGTTGGTATTTTGGTGGTGCTACTTGTAGTTGTTGTTGGTGGTTATTATATTTATAAAGATGTTACTAGTGTAAGGGGCAGGATTTCTGATGTTGATGAATCTTCTGACAAAGAATATAACAGTAGCGGGGTAAAAATAATAGAACTCCCAAAAGAGGGTAAATTGCCAGAAGCTCCACAGCCAGATTTGGGCAAAGCTCTCACTTTTGCTTCGTACCTAAATCCGGAAGCTGTCTCTATTTATGAGGGTAAAATAGAGAAAATAAGGGCAAAATTGAAAGAGACCCCTACAAATTTTCAGCTTTGGATGGAACTTGCCACAAACTACAAGGCCATTGGAGAGTATAAATATGCCGAAGAGGTATGGTATTATGCCCACCTTATGATCCCTGATAATGCCGTTGTTATGGGCAATTTGGGCAATCTCTACGCCTATGAGCTCAAAGACAATGTAAAAGCGGAGGAATACTTTGTCAAAGCTATAAATGCTCCTGGGGCTCTCGTATATTTGTATTTTCAGATTGCAGATTTTTATCTAGATATTATGAATGACAAGGCTAAGGCTATAGGGGCGGTGGAGCAGGGTTTGGAGAAAATACCAGGTGATGATGATTTGGAGAGTCTCCTGGAAGCTATAAAAGCCGACACATATTAAGTTCTACTCATTTCCCATAGGTATCTCACACATAGGTCCGACCTATGCATAGGTCGGACCCATGGAAGTTATCCACAGATTATCCTCATTTTTTGTGGTTTATTCGGTATAATCATATGAATGGGTCCATTAAATAAGAGTTTTTTAAAATTTCTGTTCGGCTTTATTGGGATATTAAGTATCAGTTTTGTTCTGATTTTTTTATCCAGCTTATATGACAAGGATTCTGACACTAACATAGAGGAGAATACATGTGTAGAAGGAGATTGTTAAAAAGTATATTTCTATCGAAAATCCGGCCTTTGGCCGGATTTTCTTGAATTACTAACTCCACATAGGTCGGACCTATGTGGGGGCAATGAATGTCGTAAAAGCAACATTATGTCAAATAGAAATATAAAAATATCAGAGGGAGAATATTATCATATTTATAGCAGGGGAGTAGATAAGAGGGATATTTTTTTGGACAGAGATGATTATGAAAGGTTTATGAAACTACTTTTTGTAGCCAATGGGTCTAATTCATTTGTGTTTAGAGAATTGCCGACGAGCTCTGTTTATAAAAAATTTGATCGAGGGGAACCACTATCAAGTATTGGCGCATATTGTCTCATGCCAAATCATTTTCATATACTTATAAAAGAAACAAAAGAAAATGGTATATCTATGTTTCTTAGAAAATTATTAACGAGTTATTCCTCTTATTTTAATAAAAAATATAATAGGACGGGTGGTCTTTTTGGTGGGAATTACAAGGCTCGACATGCAGATAACGATGAATATTTAAAATATCTATTTTCATATATTTCCCTAAATCCTGTCAAAATTATTGATGCTGATTGGAAAGAAAATGGCATAAAAGATCGTGAAAGTTCAAAAAAATATTTAAAAAACTACAGGTATTCTAGTTACCAGGATTATATTGGAGTAAAAAGAGATGAAGGAAAAAGTTTAAATGTAATAGATTTCCCAGAGTATTTTTCTAATCCCAAAGAGTTTGATGATTTTATAAATGAATGGTTGGTGTTTAATGATGTAAAAAATGATACATAGGTCCGACCTATGCATAGGTCGGACCTATGGGAGTTATCCACAGTTTATTGATGAAAGATGTGGTGGAGCGTGAGGGTGTGTAATAAGATTAATATTAATAAATAAAAATATGCCAAAAGATAAAATTTTTAAAGGAATATTGTTAGTTTTTGTTATAACAAGCGTGGTAGCGATATGGGCAAAAGGAGATGAGTTTGTCCCTGTGGAAAATCCTGATGAAGAATTACAGGGGCAGGACTATGTTGATTATTGGGATGATTTGAATGAAGCATACAAAAAGGATAATTATGGTGGTACGACCCCAGAGGAAACTCTGAATATGTTTATTACAGCTCTTAAGGTGGGGGATTTAGAATTGGCAATTAAATATATTGTTGTAGAGAAACAGGGTGAGTATCAAATGGCTTTTGATAATTGGGAGAAAAATGGATCTCTTGTGTCTATAATTGAATTAATAGATAAATTAGAATATTCTACTAACTTTAATTTAGATCAAAAAGAGTCACGCATGATTGTTTTGGGTAAAGATAATTTTGCTGTATTTGAAATGGAATTTATTAAAAATACCTATTCTGAAAAATGGAAAATATACGATTTTTAAGAGCAATATTGCCTTTGCTGGCAATATTTTTTATATTTACACCCATAAAGGCGTATAGCCCCAATACTACTCATCATGGTTTGACATCTGAAATAATAAAATTTTTTGAATATTATTATCCAGAAATTAAATTTACCAATGAAGAAAAGGAATGGATAAAAAATGGAAGTGTGGATGAGGACCACGATATCCGCCCAATGAACCATTTTTATGACCCCACAAACAACCAAGGTTTATGGGGGTTTTCTTCATCAAAAGATTGGGTCAATGATACTCTTGCACAGGCAAATAGAAGCAGGGATTATGTCTCTGGGGCTAGTAATTTTGCTCAACCACTTTTTTCTTCGGAAACTGATTTCTCTTGGGACAGAGCGGTATATGAGTATGTGTATGGAGACAAGAAAAGGGCCATGGAAGCCCTGGGACACGTTTTGCACCTTTTAGAAGATGCTACGGTGCCAGACCACACAAGGAATGACCCACACCCACCGTATTATGATGAAGTGTTTGGGCAGGCGAGTCCTTATGAGGGATGGGCTAGCCAATTTGAAGAGTCAAACTTAACGGTATTTAACGATCTATCTAGGGCTAGGGTAAGGCCTGTTTTTTATACGAATTTGGATATCTATTTTGATAAAGTGGCCACATTTTCTAACAATAACTTTTTTAGTAAGGATAGTATTTTGTCATATGAATTACCAAAGATTGATAAATATATTGATGTAACATTATCAAGTGGTGAAAATATAAAAATCGGAGTAAATAGTTATGGGTATTTGGTAAGAAGGAAAATGGTGTTAGACCAATCAAGTGGAAAAATTAATACAGAATTTTATATAAAAGATGATGATAATATTATTCTAAATAACTATTGGTCCATTCTCTCAAAAGAAGCGGTTAAGAATGGGGCGGGGGTGGTGAGACTATTTTTTGATAAAGTAGAAAAAGAAAAAGAAACAAAAACACTTTATAACAAAAATTTAAGCTGGATTTCAAAACAGATTCAGAGTGTCAAAAATTATTTTAGTAATACATTTTCCAGCGCCTTATCACCCAATCAAAACATCGCATCCCCTATTGTCGGATTTAATAATTTACAAGACATAACCGAGAATAATATTTTAGAAAACGAGCTGGTTGTGGCGCCGGAAGTTGAAGGGGATGTCAACGAAAATAATGATTTACCATTTATTCCGACCATTATTGAGGAAATAGCACAAATTATTCCCCCCGCAATAATTACTCCTCTTATAGCGCCAACTACCAACCAACCTCCAACCTCACCAGGCCTTGGAGTGCCCTACATTGGATTTGGTGGTGGAGGGGGTGGTAGTTCGTCGTCTGTGGAAGAGGATGCGGATGAAGAGAGTACCTCTGTAGCCGAAGAAAAGGCAATAGAAAAACCAACCTTTGCTATTATTTCACCAGGAGATTTTGGGCCCACTTTTACAGATAGTATGATTAACTTTTCTGGCACTAGCACACCAGGCTCTATCATCAAGACAGATACAGGCAAAGAAATAGAGTCTTCTTTAAGTGGGGAATGGAGTATCAAGATGGAGTTTGAGGAAGGAGAAAATATTATTTCTTTTTGGGCAGAAAAAGATGAACAAAAATCGGAAACTCAAACTGTTAGCTTAAATATTGATACCCTTTTCCCCGAGCTTACATTTGATATACCAGAATGTGAGGACTCTCTAGTTTCTGGGGAGTGTTTTTTGTCAAATACTGATAGCTTATCTCTTTCTTGGAATTCGTCCGAAGTAGATGAATTTGATACTGATTGGGATGGCCTTTTGGCCCATACTTCGGCTACAAGCACAACTTACAATATTGAAACGGATGGGGTGTACACATTTAAAGTAAGTGTTATGGATGAAGCCGGCAATATCACCACAAAAGAAATAACTGTGGAGAGGTTTGATATGCCGGTTGTGATAAATGAGATAGCCTGGATGGGTACACAGTCAAACACCGCTCATGAGTGGATTGAGCTCTATAATAGAAGTGACAAAAATATCAATCTGGCCTCTTTTGTAATTAAAAAAACACGAAACACTTTTACCATTCATCTTTCTGGTGAGATATCTGCAAATAGTTATTATCTTTTAGAAAGAGGCACAGATGATGCCATAAAAGATATTTCGGCTGGCCTGATATATGAGTCTACTTCTATCTCTGATTTGCACAATCAAGGCGACCAACTTATTTTAGAAAGGAACGGTAGCGTGATAGATGAGACTCCACCAAGAGGGGCGGAGGGGTGTGGCAATACAAAATGGTGTGCGGGGTCTGGTGGCAATATTTCTATACCGGCTTATAGTATGGAAAGAGTGGACCCGGATGTTGCTGGACGGGTTCCTTCAAATTGGGGTAGTGCGGTGGGGGAGTTTATACAAAACGGCATAAGCGAAAATGGACAGATTATAAAAGGGACTCCAAGAAGTGATAATAGCACTCGCCATCTTATCAACACAACAGACATTTTGTACGCAAACAAAACTTTAACCACAAAAAATTCTCCATACATTATTACTAGATCTGGATTTACTGTTGAAAAAGATATTGTTTTAACTTTGGAGAAAGGGGTGGTAATTAAAATTATTACTCCCAATGAGCCAAGCCTGTATGTCAAAGGGAAAATTGTAGCAAATGGAAATACCAGCGAGCCGGTAGTAATCACTTCTTATTTTGATGATGAATATGGAGGCGATTTGGATGGCTTAATCTGTAATGAAGATTCTAGTGAAAATTGTCCAAATAGTGGCGATTGGAAACAAATATTTGTATATGATACAGGAGAGCTTGAATTTGAAAATACAATAATAAAATATGGTGGCAGATATTTTGCTAACACTTCAATGAAATCTATGATAGCCGTGGACAAAGCGAATATTGATTTTGAAAATGTAACTATTAGCGATTCACTAGACTCAGGACTTTATATGAAAAACGGGAGTTTGGTTTGGAGTGGTGGGGAAGTTAAAAATACAAATAGTGTTGCGGGGCTCTTATTCGCCGGGACGGGGGATGCTGAGATTTCAAATATTATATTTACGAACAATTTGCTTGATATTAGTATTGAAGGCACGGGGTATGATTTTAGTTGTTTGTCTTGTGCGCTTGATTTAAAGACAAAACCACCAGATCTTATAAAACTGGATGAATGATGGCAGGTCATCAGATGCTAAATAATATAATGAAGATCCCCATAGGATACACCTATGTACATAGGTGTATCCTATGGGAGTTATACACAGCTGGGGTAATAAAAAGCCGGTGCACGCCCAGCGCACCGGCTCGAAGTCCGACTCCCAGATTTGTGTTTCCTAGTCCATCGGAGCACCTCCTGTTTTACTATCGTGGGGACAAACCCACTAAGATTTAAGAAGTGTCTTATGTAACAAGCACTATACTGCCGATCTTGTAATGTCTGGTTTCATTCATACAGGATGACAAGTTCCAGACGATGATCTGGATTTCATCCGGCATCCTTTGGGGTCTCTCTATCACAGGATAATGTATTTCATTTTCCACGATGGTGTCTCGTGGATTTATTTTCTCCACAGACTTTTGATGTGCCATCCTGGATTCTCCTCTACTATTAATAATACTCCTTTTATGTGGTGGACTTCAAATCAAAATAGCATAAAAATGCCCCGCACCAAAAGCGCGGGGCAGAGGAGGAAGGGGGGTGCTAGCGCCCCTTCCTCCTCATCACAAACACGATCTTTTCGGGAGAGTGGGAGGTTTCCACCTCTCTTGTCTCCCCAACATCCATAATCGTAAAAATGACCTGATACTTGCCGATGTTTACATCCTGGACAAGAGCATCCGGAGCGCAATTACGTTGGAGCATATCACCCCTTTTTACATCTTTTGCCGATACTGCCTGGTAAGGCAGTATCGACCCGTCTGAGAGATGATTTAAGGTCCTAATATTCTCACTCATCCTATCCTCCTTTAAGGTGTGGGGGTCTTTGCGTACTGTGCCATTTTTTGTGCTTTTAATCAAGTCATTTTTTGTATTTTTTATGTATAATCAGAATAGAGAAAAAGAAGAAAGGAGGCGACTATGGGAGTATGCGATAAGTGTCACCACTTTGTGTCCAAGGGAAATGATGTTATTTTTCTTGAAAAAACAGTCAATTATTTGGAAAAAGCTGAGAGAAATATGCTCAATGAAGAAGTTGGCGTAACAGATGACCAAGAGCTCGCAAAAGTTCTCGGCTTCGAAATGGTGTTTGGAGAAGTGGTGCAGGTTTCTCGGCATCTTGAGCCAGTATTTGACTCAATGGGTAGGGTCATCTGTTCTGGCGATGAAGCCAGGATGAGGATGATAAGGATTTCTCCCGAGAAAGCAAAAAGAGCCAAGTGGGTGCCATCGGCATACAAAAGAATCATGACGCTGAAAGAAGCATACGAGCATCTCAAAATCCTCTCTGTTGACCCATTTAGCGAGGCGATGGAGAGAGGGGGAGAGCATAATAATACTTAAAAACCCGCTCCGACCAAGGTCGGAGCGGGTTTCTTTGTTTTATCCGCACACTAACCCTATCATCGTCTTAATATTTTGATATAACAAATTACCAGCTTAACTTCATATTACTAAAAGGTCTATAGATACTAGGTGGATTATACAAGACAAAATAATGACAGGCTTAGTGTGCAGATTAATACCCCAAACTTTTGGCTTTTGATTCTATGTGGTTGTGCACCACTTGACTTACAGCCACAGAAATAATAACAAGGCCGACAAACGAAATAATAATTCTATGTATATCAAGATTTATTGAAAACGGGGAAACTAGGGCAAGTAGCGAGTACCAAGAACACAGAGAGACAGCGCCAGAAGCGAAGGCCATCTTTTTTGCTTTATCCTGCGCTCGGCTCTCGTATCTCTCATTGTTGAAAGAGAGGCGTATCATTCTAGGAGATACCACAAGTGTTAAATATGTGCTGTTTAGAATAATAATCGTTAGTATAAATACTTCCGCTATAAACTGCGGAGATTGGAAAGCGATATTGATATTGCCAAGATATAGCCCAAGTATGGCAAATGACGAGATGCCTATGGCAAACCAAACAATCTGGTTGAATATTTTTAAAATGTTCGCCTCTTCTATGGATATTTTGAAATCTTTTAGAAATCTTAAGAAGAATATATCCGCTATGGTGGTGGCTCCTATGCCAAGAGCTATGGCAATGAGATGTATGAAAAATAGTACCCCTTCGTTTTGTTTCAGTATGGCGACGAAGTCAGAGCCGGAGCTTGCGAGTGAAGCACTCCATATAAGAGTAGATAAAAAGGCAGAAAACAGGCACCACGAACACCATTCCCTAAGGACTACTCCTTGTATGATGGTGAGATAAGCAGAAAATAGAAAAGCTAGTGTGGATATAGTTATGAGCAAAAAGAGAATTGTGGGGAAGCTTAGAGTGTTGGCTGTGCTTATGGCAGAGTATCCTAGGAGTATTAAGCCGTAGTAGAAGATGCCGATAGTTTCAAGGGGTATGCCCAAAAATCTTGAATACTCGCTGTTTATAACAGCGTTGCAGTCAGAGCCAATGGGGCAGGTCATTTGCTCTTGCCTTCTCTTTTTTCTAAAAATATAAAAAGAGAGCAGAAAACCTGCAAGAGAAGCGATTATTATTATAAAGCGGAAAATCTCTAACATTTGTATAATTTTAGCACAATTTCTTTTTAAGTTTTCAAGTTTTAAGATGGGGCAGGTAAAGAAAAACGCGTTTTTGCATCACCTCGTAGTTCTGCCGTAAACTTGGCGTCTTCGGGGCTAAACCAGTTTGGAACCTTTTTCTCCATTATTTCCCCCTTTCCTTTTTTTCGTTTTGTTACTCCGCGCGATAGAATACACTAGAAAAACATTTTGGTCAATATGGGAAAACAAATGCCCTGCCTTCGTACGAAGGCAGGGCATTTGTTCTTATTGTAGGTTTGTTATGATAAATGCTTTGAAACAAGTTTTGTCATTTCAAACATATTGACCACAGCTTTGCCTCCAAACACCTTTTTCAAACTCTCATCAGCGTTGATGTTCCTTTTGTTTTTTGGGTCTTGTAGGTTTTTTGATTTTATGTAAACCCAAAGCTTTTTTACAACCTCTGAGCGAGGCATAGGACCTTTTCCAACAACAACAGCCAAATCTGGGCTGATAGTCATGGGCTTCATAAATGCTGAATTTTCTTTAGCCATATTTTTATAAATTCTCTATTAAATGCCTATTAAATGGATACCCTTATATTATGTCATAGTTATGGTTTTATTGGTATAGGGCGAGTCAAGGGGGCTTACTCTTAATTAAGGTGGGGAAATATGTTATTGTAGGGTTCTAAGGCTAAAACATAGAGATATGTTCGCCTAAACGGAGAGGTGGCTGAGCGGCCGAAAGCGCCTCACTGCTAACGAGGTAAGGGCGTTAAACCCCTTCGAGGGTTCGAATCCCTCCCTCTCCGCATTAAAACGAAATCAGAATCCCTGCGAAAAAATGGGTCGGCACGAAGTGC
>CAYHGJ010000008.1:0-21578 GCA_964356235.1 uncultured Candidatus Saccharibacteria bacterium
GTACCCGTGTAAGAAGTAGTGTCAGGATTAGCCGCTGAATATCCAAGCTCCACCACAAGACGATCCCCAACCGCTATGGAGACAGTGTTAGTAAGTGCAACAGTGGCAGAGTTATCAAACTGGTCACCCACAGCAGTTGTTCCAAATTCCGCGCTAGAAATATCATTAGAAACTAGAGTACCTTTGACAGTGTCAGTATCGCCACTAGTAACATAGATATGAACTTTCATGTTCATATTAGCCAACCCGCTACTCTCTAACGTACCAATACAGAGTTGCCATGTATCACTACCAGCGGTCATAGTAACTGCGTCAGTCATTAATTCTGAAACCCATCTACCCCAGCAAACAGCATAAGGATTGGTAGTAGACGTTTCGGCAACTGCTTTGGTGGCGATAGCGCCAGAACCGTCCTCCCCCAATTTTTGGCCAGTCAAAGCTGACGCAGTAGAGTTCCATGTCCCACGAAAGGTACTGACGTTGGATGTTATTGTGGCATTTTGAAAATAAAATCGTGAGGCCATGGTGAATTATTTATCTAAATGCAAAATTGGTTCAATTACTCCGTATATTTCAACATAATTGCCACCGTTTTTTAAAACCCGCTTCTTAAACACAGTCTCGTCAACATTATAAAAATCTTCCAAATTATAACTGATCTTCCCCTCTTCAAACGGCAAAAACCAACCTTTTTTCAAGGCATCTTTGCTAATCAAAGTAACACCCATGTTGGCATTTAGCTCACCAGGGATAGCCCGCGCCCATGAATTGACAACCACCATCATATACTTCCCCGCTTCCATCAATAGCGAAAGTCTACTTAGAGTGTCCGCTGGTATGATCTGATCACACTCCCAAGAAAACCAAGCGTCATAATCTCCTCTTAAAGTGACCTGCCTGATCATTTCTTGCGATATCTCAACATTAACACATCTTGTTTTATCTGGATCCAAATCGGCATTTACTACTTCAAAATGTTCTATTTTGTAATTAGTGAGACCAATTTTTTTACAATAACTCTTGATCCTATCTACAAATGCAAATCCAGGAGAATTATCCACCATCATAAAATCAACCGGAAAAGCTTTTTGAAGTTCTACCACATTCAGAAGCCATCTCTCTATGGCATAATCTTTTATTTGATGAACTGGTGTTCCAATAATAATTTTCATGCATTGTTGTTTAAGTGAACAATGGGTTTTATAATTCCATAAATCTCTATGTAGCTACCACCACCTTTTATCACTTGTTTTTTAAACCACACTTCCCCATCATGCCAACAATTTGGCATATCTGGGTATTCAAGCAAAAAACCGTATTTCTTTAGAACTTCTATACTAATTAAACAAACACCAAAACTAGCTTCCGGCTCGTTTGGGTTTTCTCTAGACCACGCATTCGGGTGAATCATAGAATAATTTCCGGCCTTCATAATCTTTACCAAAGTATCCAAAGTATTTGCAGGTATAATTTGATCCGATTCCCAAGAGAACCAAGCGTCATAATTATTTGCCAGTATATGTTGCCGGATAATTTCTCTTGAGCGTCCGATTCTCTCATCAATACCATTTTCTTGGTGAACATCTATATGCTCTATTTTGTAGTTTTTAACCCCATACTTTTCGCAATAATCTTTCACTTTATCAACATAAGAAAGATCTGGGGAATTATCCACTAGAAAAACAGAAACAGGGGTCACTCGCTGGAGAGCTACCACATTCCTCAGCCATTCTTCCATACAGTAATCTTTTATCTCGTGTATTGGGGTGCCTATTAGAATTTCCATGTTAACAAATAATACTAAAAATAAGCCTATATAGCAATTTGATAAATCCTAAGAAATTCTAAATAAATAACCTCCTAGATTACTTGATATACCATACATTTCTCGATTTTTATCTACTACAAAATTTTTATTCTTTTTAAGAAACTTTTTGACCGCCGCAGCGGGCCCTGTACCACTATGTATTTTCCCGTCTGTATCCTCCACTATCAAATACTGACCGATAGTGACTAGTTTAGAATATTTTTCTAGTTCTTTGTAGACATGTGACGCACTATGGTGACAATCGAGCACCACCATGGTCTTGCCAGTATCCATTGGCAACGAAGCTGTCAAGCAATCCGAATGCACATATTCTATTTTACTAGATCTTGGTTTCCTCAATTCTTCAACATCTAAACAAACCGCTTTACCATTAACATTTATTAAATCTTTTCTGCGATATATTGCAGTTTGATCAGACTCTGAATCTATGGTAATTACTTTTCCATCAATACCTACTACGTCCATAATAGAGGCCATATAATAAGCGGAACCGCCATAGGCTGTTCCGCACTCAATAATAGTATCTGGTTTCTTGTCGAATATAATTTGCTGTAAAACAGCCAAATCCATTGGACTTTTCATTACAGTAACTCCCAACCAATAATTCCGCGGCGCAAATGCAAAGGCGTGGTTTATTCTCTCCATGTAATGGGCCAGTTTGATCTTATGTGGCGATCCACCTGACTTCTCTATTATTGATTTAATAATTCTTTCAATTTTTTTCATCTAAATAATGTTTATCGTCCAAATGATAAACCGGATTAAGCAGTCCATACACATTGGCATAACTACCGCCTCCTTGATATACACGCTCTTTAAAGAGCACCCCTTCATCTCCGCCCTGCCAATGATGTTTTTCTAAAGCTACTCTATTAATCAAAGTCACACCCATATCCATGTTATACAAAGTTGATGATCCCCTCGTCCACGAATTATGTGCAACGACCATAAAGTTGCCAGCTTGCATTACTTTCAAAAGCTCATCCAATGAATGTGCTGGGATTATTTGATCACATTCCCAGGAAAACCAAAAACCATAACCATTTGTGATAATATACTGTCTGATAAATTCCTGACATGCTTCAATTCTTTGACATTTCTCCAACAAGCTCATCCCTTGGATCAAATCCAAGTGTTCTATTTTATAATTTACAATTCCATATTTTTTTAAATACCCTTCAACTTTTTTAACATATTCCAATCCTCCAGAATTATCTACCAATAACAAATCCGTCGAATAAACTTTTAAAAGTTCTGAAACGTTTGCGAGCCACGCTTCCATGCAATAATCTTTTATCTCATGTATTGGTGTTGCAATTAATATTTTCATTAATTATTCAATAACTTCTTTAGTGACACAATAAATCTATCCATTGAATTATCTAAAACATCATTTTTATTATGCTCTTTCCAAAAGGATTCGTCGCGCATCAAAGCGCCGTCTGGGGGCATGACTTTTGATTTAAAATTCTCAAAAAAAGAACGACTTTGGGTAACATAATGATTGATACGAAACTTTTTGTATGTGGGCTCATAGTCCGTCCAGCCCTTTTTGATCTTTCTTAGATTTTCGTCATATGTTCCAAAAGGAGTTTTAAAAAAATGTGGACTGGCTACTAATACTCCGTCTTGGCTTCCGCGAATTATAGTTTTTATATGCCGATTATTCTCATAACCATCCAGGGCTCTCCATTTATAATTTTCAATAATCAAACCTGTTGGCTCTTCAACATATCCACTTGACCCAAAACAAGACCAATACACTCCAATAGCCGAAATCTTTTCATTAGAAAATTCTGCGAGAGCAATTTCCATTGAATCATCATGAGTTGGAAATATAAATTCATCCCCATCTATAAATGCCATCCAGTCCACTTCATTGCCGAATTTTTTGTACGCATCTTCATAACACTTGAGTTGCGGATTTTCCAGATTGAAATCAACAATAAAAATTGTTATGTCAAAACTCTTTTGCAACTCTTTTAGAATTTTTTCTGAATCATCAGAGCATAGATGAAGATAAACATAAAATTTTCTAAATCCAACAAGGTAATGAAACAAAATCCATTCCTTGATCCATGGAGCCCGATCGCGTTGGATAGAAGTTATACCTAGTTGCATAAATCTTTAGATTAACGTATTTTTACTGCCTTTGCCCTCTCTTCCGCATACTCTTTCCTAATCTCCTCTGGCGTCATAAAATAATGATACCCCCACCCTTTTTCCAAATTCTCTGGGCTCAGCCTGGGCGCCAGTACCTTGAATTTTTCAATCGTTGTCTGCTCGTTTATAGAATTATAATGATACAACCTGTACACCCTACTGCTGTAGCACACGATGCCTACTGGTTCACACGAGTGAGCTCCGGGTGAATAATTAATTTCATTTATAAGTTTTTTGTTAAAAATAAGGAATTTAGCTGGTAGTGGACTCTTTACTCCATACTTCATTCCAGCTATATCTAAATTATTTTCCATATTTATCATGTCATAAGTCTCAAACATAATCATAGATGTTCCTAGATCTTCTTCCGCTTTTAATTCAGCTTCGTATATATCAGCCAACTCATCTAAATCACATAAAAGAACCCAGTCAGTCAGTGCACCCCTCCAACAATTATTCTTTATGTCCATGTGCCGGCGGTCTTGAAATTGTCCGCCAGTGTCAAACGGCACAATCTCACAATTGTTTTGAAATGCAATTTTTGCGGTGTTATCAGTACTCATGTTGTCATGTATAACAATACGACAACCAGGAAATCTTTCCCGATAATGATTAATCATAAATTTTATGAGTAATTCTTCGTTATAGGTTAATGTGTAAATTGTGATCATATTTTTAAATATGTAAAATTGGTGACACTATGTTACAGACATCAATAAAACGTACACGGTCTTTCTTTAATCTACTTCTATACCAAGCATGTGCATTATACCAAGTATCTGGTTCAGGGTCCTTCCCAAACTCAAGCAAAAAACCATATTTTTTTAAACAATCCCTACTGACTAGGGACACACCCAAATCAAAACACAATCCATCCGGGACATTTTTATCCCAGCAATTATGATTGACTACCATGAAATCTCCCATCTTCATAATCTCAAGAAGTTTAAGTAATGTATCAGAGGGAATAAGCTGATCACATTCCCAAGAAAACCAAACATCATAATCTTTTGATAAAACAAACTGTCTAATCATTTCTTGAGAACGCGCCACTCGTTCGTGTATTTGTTCGTCAATGTTTTTATTGACTAATTCTCCTTGGTCTATTTCTAAGTGCTCTATTTTGTAATTATTAATTCCAAATTTTTCACAATACTCTGTCATTTTTTTCACATATCCCAAACCTGCAGAATTATCAACTATGAGTAAGTCAGCAGGAGATTCTTTTTGAAGTTTCGCAACATTCTTCAACCACTTCTCCATGCAATAATCTTTGAGCTCATGTACTGGTGTGCCGATTAAAATTTTCATATTTTTTTAATCATTGACAAAGATGGAAATCGTCCATCGATAACTTTAAAAGGGACTGCAGTTTCACCAATTTTTTTGAATTTATTTTTTTTCATCCATTCAATATTATCACGTTCGGATGAGCCACCTTCAAATAAAACCACGGCACCATTATTTATTCTATCTTTCAAAGCAGAATACAGTAATTCTATAATTTCTCCATTATTTGATATATCAACATGAAGTAAGTCAAAATCTTCTGGATTTTTAATCCAGTCGTAAAAGTCCTTTTGAACAAGAGTGATATATTTTGAAACACTATAACGACCCATATTATCCTGCACTTCCTTTACTGAAGAGTGTTTAAAAGGATATTTTTCAAATAGATCATAAGCAAAGATATGCCCTTCTCCCCATTCATCAAGGGCTTGCGCCATGACAATAGTGGAATACCCACCAAGTATCCCTATTTCTACAATTTTTTTGGGCTTATATTGCAATATAAAATCATACAATGTCTTGCCTAGATCATTTTCTCTATATGATGATTCAATATCAGATGGATTTATATATTTCATATGATAATAGTGTCCCCCTTCCCCCAACCATATATTTCATCTGCCTCTTTCCAGTTGCGACAACTATTTTGACTTCTAAACTCCGACTGACTCCACCTTGCTTCTGTCATATTTCTGCCATGTTTAATATCAACATTAGGAAATTCCGAGCGCCACCCTTCCGCTTTAAAAGCATCTACTCTCTCCGGTCTACCATGCGTGCCCGGTTCAAAACCCATTCTACGACTAAAACCATTTGCCTCTATCAAAGCAATTCGTTTTTTGTAATGTTCAATTAGAAATTTACGATCAGCGCAGAGCTGACTCAATTTTTTACAATCAAAATAGACTGCGTGTCCATCATTTGTTCGTAGTTGCCAATTATTCATATTGTAATAATAAATATCTTTTCTTGGCGGTCTAAACTGAAAGTGTGTTGGGTGGTACAAAACATCATGCTCACATAAAAATACTGCATCTGTTTTAATTCTTTCAAGTCCAGCCAAAATCTGTTTAAACATAGTAAGAGGCCCTCTCTCTAAAGGCAAAACAACATTTTCACCAAAATCTATAGGTTTCAATGATACACTCATTATAGGTAATCTTGATTTGGCAATCTGGACTTGGCATTGTTTCATTATTTTTTCGTCCAAACGATTGTCAGTGTAATATACAACACCTGCTGTTTGTTTCTCTATTTTCTCTTTACTTTGAAGTGGCCATGCTTTTATCATTGCAAGTTGTTCTTCGCTCCAGCCCGGAACTGGCCAAAACTTCTCCAAAAGCCACGACAGAGGTCGTATCTGCCCCTCCCATTTGTTGTCAAAAAATATCTCCCGCACCGTTCTTTTCGCATGCTCTACTTTACTCCCCGGGTTTACATAAGGGAAACCAAAATCCCCACCTTGAGTTCTAAACATATGCCCATACCAAGTATGATGATTTACCATCACGCAACCTCCAGAAAGCCATGTCTTGCAAGCCACCTCAATCCCCTGTGAACCCCATGATCCAAGCGTTTCATCACAAATATTGAGTTCCCAATACTTATCTCGAGTCAACATAAAACATGAGCCCTGCAAGGACATTGATTCTGTTATACCTTTTTCCTCAAGATCCTTTTTATACTCCGAACGCTTCTTGAAATGATTAAAATATTGAAAATGAGGTTCACTATCAAAACAATAGGATACACTTTGCGGATTTGTTTTTGGAATCCACACAATATCTTTTCGAGTTGTCTTACCACAATCATTACATGGCCCGCTTGGACTTTGGTATCTTGTATGTCCATCTTCACAGACCCAATTAAAAACATGTAGATTTCTCATGACTGGAGCCATAGTCCAATCATCTTTCATTTTCCTCATCATTTTGACATCAAAACCTCTATCAAAAGCACAATGCGCGTCACATTTCATTACATATTTAGCTTTTGACAGACGGCATGCTTCATTTGTTGCAGCGCGCTGACCAGAAGACACCTTGTTTTCAATAATTCTGACCCGTGGATCATTTGGGATTGTTGGAACGGCAGTTTCATACCCATCTAAAACAACAATTACTTCAGTTTTGCCTTCTATGTTGGCTAGAATATCCTCAACAGTCTTGCCGAGAAATTCTTCATTTTTTGCCGGAATTAATATTGATAGATCCATATTCTTTAATTTCTTAAACCCATTATTCTATATAACATAACATCAAACATTCCTGGCTCCATATATATACTCCTTTACAACATCTTCAACCAACATCCTCCTCCCTGTAATATTCATCTCACAATTCATTATATGGCTTGATAGGGGTAATAGGTCAATCCAATGAAGAAGTTCCGCCTCATCAACAATATATCTATAGACTGGTCTAATTTCCACTTCTTCTCCTCTTTTTATCTTATCACGAAGAAAGTTGATCAGTGTGTGGGGATTTTTACCCCAAGTGATATTCCCCAACCTAAAAATAGTATAGTGTTTAAAATGCTTTTTTATCAACTCTTCCATTTCAATCTTATGGCGTGTGTATCTAGTATTGGCATAAAAAATACTAAGAGAACTAAAATATATAATGTGTTGTGTCTTGTCCTGTTTCATTAGAAGGTCTTTTTCTCTCTGATATTCTGACTCTCTTGTTTCTTGACTATTACTCACTCCAGAGGCAAAATACAAATAGTTCTTGCTATCTTTTTTGGATACAACGCTCGCTATATCACCATGACCTATAATCATATTATTACTTATTTGATTTATGACCATTTGACACTAAATATGGACAATTATTATAAATATCTGGTCTAATATTTATCTTCAAACCGCTCTTTTTTAGAACATACGAAAAAGAGATCTGGTCTTGAATTATATAACGAGACACGTGGTACCACCACTCCTTAAGCATTTTGTGGACCTTGGGAGTGTTTTTGTACATAAACACCCCACCTATTGCCAGCAAATCATCTACAAAGTCTTTATCTGCCTCTATTTCATCCATTTGCTCTTTTAATAGCTCGTTTTCATATCTGGACACTATATACCTAGCTTTTTGCTTTATACCCTTTCTTGTGTATCTGGCCTCTTGTCTTACATTTGGGTGTGAAGGATGTTTCAATACCACTATGTCATATCCCTGACAATTGTCATAAAAATATTTAAGTGAATCTCTGTCGGATAAAGACAAGGTGCTATCAAGCCATAGATAATAATCATAACCAGGCGCCATCTGCCACCCAAAAAATTTTGGTATTTTAGCCTGAAGCCTTGGAGTCATAGCATTAAATCGTGGCGGAAAATTTCTATCTGTAAATATAAAATTATCATATGAGAGAGATTGAGGTGCATGAGGTGTCATCTCGTCCATGCCACCCAGATTCGCAGAGATTACCGCAATTTTGGACGATTCCTTTTCTACATAATATATATGTTCCACGCCATATCCTGTTTTGGTTTGATGACTTTCCATCCTCCACTTCAATCCTCGGAAAAAATCTTCTATGTCTTCTTTTTTGAAAGCTATATCTGGTACATCAACACCATATTTTTTATTATGAGCTATCTCTTGTGTTTTATCCATAAACGGAGTAAAGATAACCAAACAAAATCTCTTTTTGAATGATGAAACAGCACCAGCCAAAACTTCTTTCCAATCATAATTATGTTCGAGTACATGACGCATAACTATTCCATCCACATTTGATTTATATCCCCGTAAATCAACAACCTTATCAACAAAAGGATTACCACTCCCATCTATACCCACATACTTACCATTGTAAAACCTCTTAAAACCACCAGTACCACACCCCCAATCTTCCACTTCATTCATATCTTTCAAAAAATCCGCCGAAAGTTTATATGTAATGGTGTTTCCATACCTAAAAGCACCGCTTGTTTTTATATTTTTATACCATTTATTCCATTTACCGAGCATACTCTCTCCCATTATTATATTTTTACCCACATCCAAGACCTTTCTTTATCCCTTATCTCACCTTCTCTTTTCTCCTTCCGTCCTAAAACAAACCAAGGTTTTATATGATATGCCTGTGTATATCCTTGCACCGCTTCAACAACATGACATCGTGTCCTCTTGATATTTACATATCGTATAAAATCATGACCAGATATAATTCCGCCTATTCGGACTTTTTGTATCCATTTGGAAATATCTGACACAACACTACTAAACTCATGATCAGCATCAATATAAACAAAATCCAAAGAATTATCTTCAAAATCAATGAGGGCATCCTGACTCGTCTTTTTAATAATTGAACAATTATATTTGGCAAGTTTCTCCTTGGCCTCAATAAAACTTTCCTTTAACTTATTGTCATCATAATCATCAAAATCTCCAACTATTTCCCATGGGTCAATACAATAAAGTTTTAATTCTTTATTGGGTTTGCATAATTTTTCGGAAAACTCCCCAGAAAGAACCCCGATCTCTGCTCCCACTTTAAAACCAAGTTCTTTAAATAAATCGGGTAGATTATCTCTGCCAACATTTGGTATCTCAATCGGCAAATCGGTCTTCTTGTCAAAACTTAATCCATATTTATTCAAAATATATTCCAAAGTATCCATTTTTATTTTAAAAATAGTGTTTAATTAATTCTGATGCTTTTCCCCAAAAAGGAATATCATACGCTTTGATAGGGCCGAGGTTTTTACTGCGTCTAATCTGTGTAGAGTCCGAAGCATCTCTATGATTAATTTGAATAATTGAAATTTCTGAAAAAACTTCAACAGATTCTCTTATCGTCACACCCAAGTGTCTATCCACCTTTTCTCTGCCTAATTCTCCAACTAGTTTACTTGGTATAGACTTTGGATACTTGGCAAACCTTTCTTCTAGTGCTTCAATCATCAAACCCCTCGGGGCAATAAGCGAACAGTTGCTTTTGCGATTTCGCCAAGAATAAGTCGGGGTACCCCAATTGAACAAAGCAAATCTATTTTGATTATAAGCAAAGGTATTTTTATCTGGTCTATAAAAGTTAAAGTGAGCTTTGTGGTATAACACATCATCTTCAGCAATAGCGATATAATCCGTCTCCGCAATCTTTGCCCCATTTAACATCTGGCGGTATATATTGTCAGGCCCTTTGATACCAGTGTCAATCATATTTTTGCCAAAATTGAGTGGAACTCTAGATACAGAGATTAAAGGGTATTCATCTATGGCCTCAAGCAAAACTTTTCTTTGATATTTAGCAAAGTTTTCTGGTATTTGACTTGCGGTAAGATATAGAATAGTTAAATCTTTCATATTTCATATAAAGTGTTTCCTCAACTCCTTGGCTTTACCCCATTTAGGTATATCAAAAGCTCGAACTGGCCAAGCTTTTTTGCGGTGTTGTTTACACAAAGGATCTACAGAAAACTCATGATAAAAACTAACAACAGGATCGTATGTATAAAATGCAACATACCCTGCCTTATCATATTCTATAATATTTTTCCTACTCCCCAACTCATTCATATAAGCTATTGACATCGGTTTATCTGGCTGGAACCTTGATTCCAATGCATTAATGACAAGTTCCCTTGAAGCAACCAGTAATCCATTGCCAGGTCGGGGTTTATAAAAATAGAACGGGTCACCCCATGTAAATAAATGCCACCGACTAAAATTATAGGCAAATTTATCCATTGGCGGTCTATATTGAAAATGCTCGCTTGAATAAAGCGTATCATCATCTGCAATTGCGATATAAGGAGTAGTGGCAAGTTTTGCTCCCCTAAGCATTTGCTTATAAACATTGGTTAAGCCATATTCTGTCTGAATCAGGTTAATTCCCCAATCCAATGGCTCTGCTGAAATTGTAATTATCTGGCTGTCCCCAGCCGCCTCTAATAACATTTTTTTATGGAATTTGGCCCAACTTTCTGGAACCTTATTGGGTGTCAGCATTATTATTGTCAAATCGCTCATTTTATTTTATTTAGTATTATTCTATAGTGTTCCTTATTAGTTTTTTGAAACCCCAGTTTTTTGTATAAATTTTTTGCAACAGTGTTGCCCTCATTCACAATTAGTTCTATTGCATCCACATTTCTAGTGCTGGCAAATTTAATAGCTTCGTTCATTATAGAAGTGCCTACTCCTAAATTTCGATGATTTTCATCCACCCAGACACTATCTATAACCATTATGTTGGCTTTGCCATTATTATAAAAGGTACATAAACAAGAACCATGCTTGAGAGATATTTTAGTTTGATTTAATTTTTCCATTTCTTAATTATATCTGTTACATACTCAACATCTTCCGGGGTTATATTACAATTCAAAGGTAGATATAGATATTTGCTCTCCAACCTATTCATATTCGGCAATTCTTGTCTTTTCCCGCCAAATACCTTAAAAATATCATTGCGCAATTGTACTACATCGCAATCTACACCATTATCTCGTAGATACTCCATCAATGCATCTCTTCTGTCTGATAATATTGCCAATAACCAATGGGACCCGCCATATATTTTTGGATAATCAGGTAACTTTTCGGCGTAGATATTACATAAGTTTTTTCTATATTCTAATATCTCATCGGAGTGCTTGAGACCAACAAGCCCAAGAGCAGCGGACATATCATTCATGTGGTATTTATATCCCGCTTCCTCTATCTCCATAGCCATTTGATGATTGACTAAAGATCTCCAGTCGGCTTTTTTCTTTGCTTCTCTATCTATGCCAAACCACCTTAGTTTTTTAGCTCTCTCATGTTCTTCTTTATTATTAATTACTAACATACCTCCATCACCAGTTGTAAAATGCTTGATTGCTTGAAATGAATAGCAAACATAATCTCCGTTTTTTTCGTTTATGCCCAAAGATTGACAAGCATCAACCACGACGGGCACGCCATATTTTTTGGCCAAATTAAAAATTCTCTCATCAACCTGAATTCCTCCAAGATTTACAACGACGACAGCTTTGGTTTTATTTGATATTTTTTTGACCACGTCATCATAATCCACTACAAAATTATCGTTAATATCAAGAAATTTGATGTTCGCTTTTCGGCGAACCAACGGTATATTTGTAGCTGTGCAAGTAAATACGGATGTTAAAACCTCATCTCCCTCACCAATACCAATGAGATGATAGGCCAATTCCAAAGAAGCCGTTCCGCTGTTAACCGCCAAACAATATTTGTAGTCAAATTTTTCTCCAAATTTAGCTTCAAACTCATCTACCAGAGGGCCTTGCCCGATCCATCTTGTACTAAACACGCTACTTAATGCTTCCAGCCACTCCTCTTTAAATATTTTGGGGTAAAATAATGGTATTTTTTTCATATAGATTTTTAATTATATATCTTTTTAAAATAAAATTTAGTCTTTTCATGATTATTCTTTTATCCACATCCAGCTAGTTTCTCTTGGGCTTATTGGACTATTTAAAATAAACCATGGATGGATGCCATGAGAATATGTCCAGGCATCTACAACCCACTTAACATGACAAAAAGTTTTTTTTCTTTTCTCAATATCTGGCATTTCCCCATAATCGTGTCCGGATATGATTCCGCCCTTTCTGACCTTTTTACCCCATTCCAGAATATCGGAAGTAATATGCTCAAACAGATGATTTGAATCTATAAAAACAAAATCTAGTGACTCATCCTCAAAATCTAAAAGTGCATCCTTGCTCCATTTTCTGATGATTTGATTATTAGGATAAGGAGCTAATCTTTTCTTGGCTTCTTCATAAATGGGTGGGTACGCATGTGCCCTCCTAAAATTATTTTTTATCGGATAAAATTCCCACGCATCTATTGAATAGACTTGGAGCTCTGAATTACTCTCGCATAATTTTTCAGAATATTTGCCTTTCAAAACGCCAATTTCAGCGCCTCTTTTAAATCCGAGTTCTTTGAATAAAACCGGCAGATCATTTATCCGACAGCAGTCTATATTAAAGGGTGATTCCTTGTTTCGGTCTATTTTATATTTATCGCAAATGTATTTTAGCGTTTCCATAAAAGCTCTCTCCAGTTATCCGGCCAATTTGGTATAGGCCAAAATTTCTCCACTAACCAGTCAAAATCGTGCATTCTTTTATCCCATCTATTATTAACAAAAAAATCGTACCAGTAATCCTCACACTTTCTTATCGCCTCCTTGCTAACAAAATACATTCTTCCATACTTCTTTCCTTTATGCAGATGTGCATACCAAGTATTTTTATTTACCACCACACGACCCCCAGAAAGCCATGTTTTCAAACCCACTTCTTCTCCATCCTGTCCCCATCCAGTAAACCCTTCAGTTTGCATAAAACCCATTCCCTTGAAAAACTTTTTGGCCATAAAAAAACAACTGCCTTGAATAGTCATTATTTCATCAATAGGTATGTCCATGCGATCTATTGTCCGAGCATCCCATTTAAAATCATGCAGTGTCCTTCGTCCGGGTTCTCTCTTCGGCTCTCTAGGGGAGCGCGGTATTACCCCGTAGTCAAATGGAAACAATAAATATTCATAATCAATAGGAGGCCTATCATCCGACTGCTCTTGTATTCGCCAATTTTCGGCATCCAGTCTGTGCCTGCGAGGTACTTGTACCCAATTTGCTTTATGGTCTTTAATCAATTGCTCATCAAAACCCTTTGCCACCATACAATGGGCGTCCAATGCCATAATATATTCCCCCCTACAAACATCAACCATCATATTTATTGCTTGTCTTTTATGTGAATCACCATCTCCAAGAGGAATTCGCAGATAATGGACTCTAGCATCCTCTAATATTTCTTCTTTTGGCGGTTCATATCCATCCAAAACAGGAAAGATTTCAATTTCTCCAGTAGCATTGTAAAGAACATCAAGTATCGTCTGCCTTAAAAATTTTTCATTCCTACTTGGTATTACTATTGAAAGCATATTATTTTTATTAATCTTTTGTATAGATTCAAAAAATTATGACAAATTAAATCTTTTCATCAACCAATCCAAATCGTGTATTCTTTTATCCCATTTATTATTGAGCCAAAAGTCTCTAGAATAAATGTTACCCGCCTCCACCTCGGCACTATCCGGTTTTGCTATTCGTCCAAATTTTCTATGCTTATGAGCATACCATGTTTTTTTATTGACCATAACTTTTCCTCCACCAAGCCACGTCTTTAGGGCAATTTCTATTGGTTCTTGAGCAAAAGTGCCATAGCCAACTTCTGAAAGCCCACCCAACCAATCGAAGTGTTTGCGAGACATAACCCAACAGGACCCTTGAAAAACCAAATCCTCATCCATAAGTATATGCTTTCTTTCTACTGTCCTAGAAGTCCAAGGCATGCCCCCAATTTTATCAGTCCTATTTATTATAAGTTTTTCATAATCAATTGGCTCCTTATCATCTTCACAAATTATCCATTTGTCTACATCAAGCTTGTATCTTCGAGGTATAACCACCCAATCATCTTCAATATCCGCAAGAAGTTTTACATCAAAACCTTCGCCAAACATACAGTGCTCATCAGTCTTCATAATATATTTACCTTTTGAAACTGCAACCCCAGCATTTATGGCATTTCTCATTCCTTTATTTTTTTCAATCTTAAAAACACTCACTCTAGAATCATCCAGCATTGGCTCGGGTGGCGTATAACCATCTAGCACTACTACAATTTCCATCTCCTCACCGAGTCTTGAATTTTTTAATAAAGAGTCCACAGTCTTATTGAGAAGGGGATCTTTATATGATGGTATTACAACCGACAAAACAATATCTTTCATAATATAAAAAATACCACAAATAATCGGCATTTAATAGATTCGCAGTAGGTCAACTAAAACAGCCAAATTTACAACCTAGACGTGAGTCAAATACATCATTGACGGAGTAAAATAAATACAATCATCAGAAAGTGCCCACCCCACCGGCTGTATCACATCATCAATTCCAGAGGGTTGTGTTTGAGTTAGCGCACCAGTAGTAGTAGACAAATATATCAAACTACTCGTTCCAGGACCGGTTGTCCAGTTCCAGGCATCTACTCTTAAAACACCATGTAGTAAAACCTGCTTGCTACCTGTCCCCGTCTCCATAGCCAACCCTACACATGGAGAAGTAGTGCTTGAATCTGCATCAGCTGTATCTAAATGACCATCAGCCGCCATAAACAGCGGTGCCCCAATCCCTTCAGCATTAGTATCTACAATTGCGGTTATAATAAGACCAGAAGCAGTAGTATTGGCCGTCGGCTCGTTCATGAGCTTAATACCAGCTACATTGTTGATTGGAAGCTCGCCCATATCCAGGCGAAATCTAGAAATTTTTATTGTCTGTGTACCCACTTTTAAATCACCGCATTTGAGACAGGTAAAAAGAAAAGTGGGGACAGTTTTCTTTTTATCTACCCCAAGAAGCGGAATCCATTTATGTTTTTTACAATCTATTATTTCTTTCACAAATTATTTTTTATTTTTTCTTATCAATTTGAAACACTTCCTCACCAGATTCATCATATACAGAAAAGGTCGAGTCGTTATCCACCACTCGAAACGCCAAAGAGCCAGTTTTAACTCTTTTAGACAATGACTTTTTTAAGGGCTTTTCTCTAAACAACGAGCTACTCCAAGATTTTGAAAATAACGCACCCAAAACTTTACCCATAATAAACATTCCACTGCCTATAAATAATATTTTTAGAAACTGTCTTCTATTTTTATCCACACAATTTCTATTTATTTTACTGATTTAATTTCTTTTTCTGCCTTTTTTATCTCTCTTTCCATTTCGGCTTTACCTTTTTTAAACTCTCCGGTAAATCTACCCAATCCTCTTGCAATTTCTGATATTCTCTCTCCACCAAAAAAGAAAACTATAACCACCATCAGTATGACAACTATTTCTGGAAGTCCCAATCCAAACATATTATTGTATCCACATATCAGTTTAATTTTAAAACAAATATGAGGACATACTTATTTTTACCAATTCGACCTTTTAATTAATATCAACCGCACTCCAATTTTATCAGTTTCTTGATTTTCTATTATATATTTACTCCAAAAACTATTTCTTCATCTTTCTCCAATACAGGAAAAATAGTACTGCCAATACGGCTAAAATGACTATTATTTCCGGAATTCCTAATCCAAACATATGATTATATTATTTTTTTATTAATTCGACCCCCCTTTATTGATATTGCTTTAGACTAAGTTTATTAGCAAAAACATATCCTCCAAAATAAAGTGTCATCAACGGAATAAACAAAATAGCCATAGTAATCCCTGTTCCGTCTGGTGTAATTATAGCTGATAAAATTAAAAAGAACAAAAAGGCATACTTCCATTTTCTTTTCCAAAAATTGGCTTCAATAATGCCAAGAAAACTTAGCAAAATCATAAACATTGGTAATAGAAACATCATTCCCACAGCAATCATTAGACTAAAAATGTAGTATACAAACTCATCTATAGAGAAAAATGGAAGCACATTTATAGCTGTAGCATATGGGTAAAGTACTTTAAATGTTGTGGGTATCAAGAAAAAATAAGAAAACAAAGCACCACAAAAAAACAGAGAAACTAGAGGTAGTAGAGACAACATAACCGCTTTCTTTTCATGTGGTAGAAGAGCTGGTTTAATATACATAACTATTTTGTAAAGTAGAAAAGGAATAGTGAGCAGGAAACTCAACATTATTGCGAACAATATTTGAGACATAAATGCACTCATTGGGTTTGTGGTTATAAGCTCCACCCCTTTTGGTAAAAGATCACTCCTGACCATATTAAAAAACTGCACTGAAAAAGAATTCTCTGTCGGCAAGAGTAGAATATAATTTCCTCCAAATACAAAAACCTCCTTAAAGCCAAAAATAAAAAAGAAAAAAGAAAAGCCGACAAAGGCATAAATCCAGTGGGCTATGGTCCTTACAAATATTTTTAGTTCATCAAGAATGGTCATTGAGGTGCATAACTACTGCCCCTCATCAAACCGAAAGACTTCGTTACCAGCCGAATCATACATGATTGTTGTAGAAGCATCAGTTTGTTTGAGTTTGTGGTTATTGTTAAAAATAAGTGATGTTTCTATAATAACATTCCCCTCACCTGCTGGCGTAGAAACTCCACAGCTTCCTCCTGAACATATCCACAAATTTTCATTTTGAAGTCTAACATTCCCTCCTGTAGAAGAAAGTTGGGCATCGCCAGCAGAATCAATATAAAATTCTCCAAAAACGGAAGCCCCTTGGCTAAGTCTAAGTTGGGGAACACTATTTGCTCCAAAAACATTAAATTTTCTAGCAGGCGAAGCTGTACCAACCCCCACATTACCACTACCGTTTACAATAAGCGAAGTGGCGCCAGTGGTAGAAGCAATCTGTAGTGTAGAAGAAGCCAATATACCCCCAGTTGAATTTACGGAAAATAGATTATTTGAAAGAGAATCCTCAATTCTAAACAAATTGGCCATTTGTCCCAAAGAAGCGCGTATTAAAACAGGTATTGCCCTTGTGGATGTAGCTTGAACCGTAACAATAGCTGTAGATATAGGTGTGGTTGTGCCAAAAGAAGATTGACCTGTGCCACTTACTGCGCCAGATAATTGCGAAAAAATAGATGAGGTAATTGGCTGTCTCGGAGAAAGTGTCTCAAAAGAGCTTCCGTTTGAAGAAACCTCTACTTGAAGATAGATAGACTTATTAGTATTAAAATTATAGTTTAGAGCGTCTGGATAGCCATTTGCGGTATCTCCTATATTGACATTAAAAACTCCGGAGCGGACAGTCGTCGAATAGGAAGTTGGATCACTGCTCGGCCAAAGCTTAGTACCAGTATCTATGGTGGCATTATTCCAAATAGAAAACTTGAAGTAATATGTAGTCCCAGACGATGAGCCCAAAAGGTCCCCGCTTGCATTGGCAAGCCTGCCTTGATAGCTAAAGATTGTTGGCACTCCAGATGCGGCATATACATATATAGGTGCATAGCCAAACATCACTAACACCAAGGCCAAACCAGTAAGTTTCTTTATAATTAAACGCAACATTTTATACACATATTATATACAAAAAAATAACAAGACTATCCCCATAAAACAAAACCCCGAGCCCAAAGGCTCGGGGTTTGACAAACTCATCACTTCACACGAAGTAGTGCGTTTGCTCTAGAAAGTCTATCCCACATCATTTCAAATGGGATCTCTTTCCAAAAATCATCAACTTCAAAAAGGTCTTTGTGCTCAAAAAGGTCGTATTGAGAAAAATAATGATCAATATTTGGTCTTATAGAGATAGGCCAAAGCTTCTCGTCATCTTTGGCTTCTTCCCACAACCTTCTTTTAAAGTCACTCGACATCCGCCCCTGTCTTTGCAATGCCTGTTTTTTTCTCTCCATCACCTCTTCTGAAACATGCCCTTTAATATGCCCCACACGAGCTACTGTGCCAGGAAACATTCTCACAGCAAGATTTTTTGGCACAAATTTTGAATTCCAGCGAGAGAGGTGCGAGAGCATCTCTGACATTTCTCTTTGATACTCCGGCCTAGAAGAATAATGAATCATATCGGGACCAGAAATATCATACCGGTCAACCCTATCTGTCTGCCAAAACTGCACAAGCATACAGGAAAGTTGAACAATAACCCCGTCATAACAAAGCCCGCCGAAAGTTTCAATCTGCTCATCCGAGAAAAGAAGTTTTTCAAGTTCACCAAGCAGTGAAATAAATGAATCGACAGCATCACTTGTGCCACTATTGCCAAAAAATGGAGTCATAACGCCCGCTGGGTCAATACGCCTTGCAAACACAGTCCGAAGACGAGTTTCCGCCAAGTAGTAGAACATCTCTCTTAGAAGTTTTTCTTCGCTAAGAAGCAAGCGAGATGTGGACGAAATCGCTCCTGGAAAAACATTTTCCATAGCGCGCACATGAAATCGTCCCAACCTCTCACCCGTTTTTGTCATTTGATAGGCGGTAATAAAGCGTCTGGATGAAGAAGTTTCCGCCATAATCTTTCTAAACAATTCTTCACTTACAAGAAGATCGGCTTCCCCATTTTGTAGTCTAAACATGGGCCAGTTGTTGGCATCTGTTTTAGCGCATGTAACATCCCACAAATGCTCCGGGATACCACACTTCCACAGTGTCAATTTGTACAAAGAAGCATTCCCAGGATGTGATGTCATCGTCACAGAAGCACCACTTTCATGAAGCGACAATAAGTCGTTTATGCTTGAAGCATTTATCTTTATCATGAGGCTTCCTCCTTTTGTTGTTGATGATTTGTAAAAGAACAAAATAGGCCCTTTTTCAAGGGCCTATTTTTGAGTTCGTTTGTTTCTATCCTTAAATTAGATTGTTGAGATTAAACACAAAAATGGACCCTCGAAGTGGCCTCATCCAATAAAAGGCAAAATGATTGCCCATATTTGCTGTTGCGTTTTTTATGCTAACCTCATCCATATGTTATGATTGTAACTGGTACATAATATTTGTCAACCAATGAAACAAAAAGCCGAGATACACATCATAGACAGCGCCCTTACCAAAAACGAAGCCTTATCTCAAAATCCAGCAAGTCCGGCGCCAGAAAACATTTTAAATTCGCTTGAAGTCGTGGATGTTACGTATTTTGGTTTTGATAGTCTCCTCCACAAAGGACAGCTTGTCATGCATAAAGATGTTGTGGATGACATAAAGCAATTTTTCAAAAAAGCGCTTGATATAAAGTTTCCTATAAAAAGTGTCATCCCTATTTGCGTGGAGAAATATCATTTTGATGATGTGGCGTCTTGTAATGATAATAACACCGCCGGGTACAACTACCGCACTATTACAGGAACAAACAAGCTTTCAAATCACGCCTCCGGACTTGCATATGATGTCAATCCTGTGCAAAACATTTTTATCAAATATGATGAAAACCAAAAAGAGCTTTTTAGATTTCCAAAAGACACAGTGTATAATCCACAAGAGGCAGGCACGCTGACTCCTTCTCATCCATTAGTCATTCTTATGAAAAATCTTGGATGGGATTGGGGCGGAGATTGGACCCCCGAAAGCGGTCGCACCGACTACCAGCATTTTGAGAAAAAACTATAACTTGTTGACAAAAAGCAGATTATATTATAGTTTAAAAATAGAAGTAAATTGAAAGGGGAGTACATGCAAGCTGTCGGAAGTATACCTGCTATCATCTGTAATAACGCTGGGCGTTATGAGGGAGACCTCAAGTACTACTTCAAGGTCGTCTTCAATCATGCCAAAAATCTGGCAAATCCATATCACAATTTCCGGCACTTATTCCATGTGCTTTATCTTTGTTCCGAAGCATGCGGATATTATCACACATTTGCCATCTCCAAAAGAGAGGCCAGAGACCTTCTCATTGCCGCAATCTTTCATGATTTTGATCATCCGGGACGCACCGGGAATGACGACCTTAATATCGAGATTTCCTTGCGGGCACTGCGCAAGCATATTCTTCCAGAAGACAAGCCGTTTCTCGGAGATATTGAATATCTCATCAAATGCACCGAATTCCCCTACAGGGTTCCTAGTATTGAGATCAGCTTCTTAGCATGTGTTCTTCGGGATGCTGATATGGCTCAGGTTTTCTCAATCGCATGGATCCAGCAAATCATTTTTGGCCTCGCAAACGAGATGAACATGACCCCGCGAAAGGTCTTGGAGATGCAAGAGAGTTTCCTCTCTGCAATGTCTTTCAATACAAAGTGGGCCACCGAGACCTTCAACAACGGAGGCATCCAATCAAAAGTTGAGGAAGCGAGAGCTCTGCTCTCCATCCTCGATAACGACTAACATTAGTCCAAACCCCTCCGCCTTTGGCGAGGGGTTTTCTTTTTGTAAACCTTGAAATTTATATAGTCAAAATCAGGCAAGCAAAACTCCGCCGTCCGCAACCACCTGGGTGCCAGTCATATAGCTTGAAAGGTCAGATGATAAAAAGAGTGCCACCTTGCCTATTTCATCCGACTCGCCCATCCTCTTCATTGGTATCTTCGCCAAAAATGGTTTCAGAGATTCTGCCATTTCCTTACTCATCTCTTTACCAGCGCCTACTCCAGGCGTTGCGATAGCTCCCGGAGCAATGGAGTTGACCTGTATGTTATAAGCTGAGAGTTCAAGTGCAGTATTTTTTGTAAAGCCCCAAACGCCGTGCTTAGAAGCATCATAAGCGGCAAGCCCGATCATAGATGGGTGGAGTGCATCTATGGATGCGATATTTATAATCTTGCCACCCCTGCCTTGTTTTATCATTTGC
>CAYHGJ010000009.1:0-17916 GCA_964356235.1 uncultured Candidatus Saccharibacteria bacterium
ATGGCGTCCTCTACGCTGTCAGATGCACTCCTTCTTGAAGCGCCTTCTGGCTCGTTTATCTTAAGGTTTACCCTAGCATTGTTCTTCATACCGACAACTCGTAGCAATGTCCTGATGGCTTTGGCAGTATTGCCAGAGCGACCGATTATCTTGCCCATGTCAGCAGAATTAACATCAAGAGTAAGCAGTACGCCCATCTCATCCACGGTCCGATTGACTTTAACATCAGCCGGATTATCAACGAGAGATTTCACTACAAACTCCAGAAATTCAACATCTCTTTCCATTACTTAAGAAGTGTTAGTTCTCTTAAACGACCTAATAATAGTTTAGCGAGAAAAAATGAAAATTACAAATCAAATTACAAATCAAAAAATACTAACAAACAGCCCACCCCCATAGGTCCGACCTATGTACATAGGTCGGACCTATGGGTAATGGTTCTGCTTGACAAATAGGGTCTTTGGGTGTATAATACTAAAAGAGCCTAAGGAAAGGCAACTGCTCACCCCATGGTGGGGATGAGCAAACATATAGGAGGATCGCTATGAAGCGTATCGTGATGTTCTTCGTCATCTTGTTCGCCAGCGCGTCGCTGGCAATTGCGAACCCGACCAAGGGTCTGCCGTCTCCGGCCGTCACACCGGAAAACGCCGAAATGGGGACATACCCCACTTTCGACGGACCGCTATCTCCGGCTGAGCAGGCAATGCTTGGCCTTAGGGTCACCCCCCTGGATGAGGGAGGTTTCTACCTCACCCAAAACCGGAAGACGGGTGTCTACGAGCATCGCTGGCTCAACGCTGGTACGCTTGTCCTCGTTGACATTGTCGATGAGGTTCAGTATCAGCAATCGTGTGGGAATCGTGCGGTTGCGATGCCGAAACCGGTGGAGATCACCAGTCCGGCACCCTGTCCGCCGTGTCCGCCAGTCGCAACAGCGGCGAAGTCGGCTTCGACCACTCCGCTGACTGATGAAATCTTGGCGAAGGCCAAGAACAACGCTCGGTTTATGGGGGCTGTCGCAGCTTACGGGGGAGCAACGATCCTGCTCCCTCTGTTGATCTTTTTCGGTCTCATTGCACTCGGGATTTATTTGCTTTACAAGCTTCTGGTCTAACGACCAAGGGGCTTGTAAATAACCCACCGCGCCCCAGAGGGCGCGGTTTTCTTTTTCCCCAACAAAAACACTCTGATTTTGGTCAGAGCGTTTTTAATATTTAAATTTGTATTTAAACTGGTAACCGGTAACTGGAAACTGATAACTCTTACTCTGCTGGAGTTTCGGCTTGTGTTTCAGCCGGACTTTCTGCCGGGGCTGGGGCTTCTACTGAAACCTCACTTGAAACTTCTTCCTTCACCTCCTCCTTCACCTCCTTCAATATAGGTTTCTTCTTTGGCAAAGCGTTTCTTTTTTTGCCTTCAATTATTTTTTCTGTTATCAAAAGATTATGCAAAGTATCAGAAACCTGCGCCCCCTGCCCTATCCAGTATTTTATTCTTTCGGCATTTAGTTCCTTCACACTTTGTCTTGGATTATAGTTTCCAACAACTTCAAGAACATTACCGCTTTTAGGGCCATTTGTAGAAGGTATAACAACCACGCGGTAAGACGGGTCATTTATTCTGCCAACTCTTTTTAGTCTGATTTTTAACATGCGAGGAGAATAATAACACAGGAGTCACAAATTGCAAGACGTAAGGACAACAGATCGCTCTTGCCAAGACTCTCAATATAATTTATACTTCTACCCGTCCCCAAAAGGGACATTTAATAGCTAACGCATAGGATTAATCTCCTCTACCCGAAGTTAATATTGTTGGGGCAAAGGAGGACCTAAGCCAAAAACAAATGAAAAAGAAAGGTACCGAAGAAGCGGTTGTCCTCGACTCTGAGGAAAACAAAGAAGAAACAGGCGCCACTGATGAAAATCATGGTAAAAAACGCGGTCGCAAAGAACCAAATAGCAGAATAAACGATATGCCATCTCCGCCAGGAGAGGGAGATATCGTAGAGGGTCCTGTTATTGAAATAGAAAAAAATAAATTGTTTGTAGCGCTCTTGCCATATGGTACGGGTATTATTTATGGACGAGAGTTCATGAACGCAAGAGACATCATAAGAAAAATCGCTGTTGGCGATGTTATTGCCGCGAAAGTAGTAGACCCAGAAAATGACGATGGCTATATTGAGCTCTCTCTAAAAGAAGCTAGAAAAGCTCTCATTTGGAAAGAAGCGGAACAAGCTATTGCTGATAAAAGGATATTTGAACTTCCCGTCAAAGAAGCAAACAAGGGTGGTCTTATTATAGAGTGGCAAGGCATACAAGGTTTTATTCCCGCTTCCCAGCTTTCAGGAGATCATTATCCACGAGTGGAAGATGGTGACAAAGATAAAATCCTTGAAGAATTGAAAAAACTAGTTGGTCAGAGGATTGCAGTAAGTATTATTTCCATATCTCCAAAAGAAAACAAACTTATTTTTTCTGAAAAAGAGGGCTCCACCCCCGCCAAAGAAGAGATGGTGAGCAAATACCATATGGGAGATATAGTAAATGGCGAAATCACAGGTATCGTAGATTTTGGAGTATTCCTAAAAGTTGAGGACGGGCTAGAAGGTCTTGTGCACATATCAGAGCTTGATTGGGGACTTGTTGAAGACCCTCGCAATATGTTCAAGGTTGGTGAAAAAGTGCAGGCCAAAATTATTGACATAAAGGATGACAAAATTTCTTTGTCTATAAAAGCGCTCAAAGATAATCCTTGGAAAGAAGCTGAAAACAAATACAAAAAAGACGACGAAGTCACTGGTGTTATCATCAAGTTTAATAAGCATGGCGCTCTCGCCTCAATAGAAGAAGGAGTAGCAGGACTGGTGCATGTTAGCGAGTTTGGTTCCGAAGAAAAACTAAAAGAAAAACTTGAACTTGGTAAAACATATACATTCAAAATAAGTATATTCGAGCCAAAGGAACAAAAAATGACACTTTCTCCAATAGTAAAGGAGTAGGAGATATAAGTTATTAGTTAAAAGTTATATAAGAACAAGAGAAAAGAGCCGAAGCGTACACGCTTCGGCTCTTTTGAAACTCTCAACTCTTTTTGTTTGTCTCCCCTCTTGCCTTTTCCAACCCATCGCAAAGTAGCATCACAAGTGACTGAACTGCTCTTTTTTTTACTTTTTTAAAATCCTCCACCTCCACCTTGCTCCATTTTTTTAGAACAAAATCTATGACAACATCATCACCAGATGGCTTCTTTGCCCTGCCACGAGACTCCTTTGATATGCCTACCCGCAGTCGTATAAATTCTTCGGTCTTGATAGCCCTTCTTACTGACTCTACCCCTTTGTGCCCACCCGAGCCACGAGCAAATACAAAACGAAGCACTCCAAGCGGTAAATCCAAATCATCATGGACAACAACAAGAGTCTTGGCCTGTTTTGCATTTTTGACAAAATATGCAACCGCACTACCAGATTTATTCATAAAGGTGTTCGGCAAAACAACCCTGGCTTTTTCTTTGCCTAGATTAACGGCGCCCACTTCTGCATTTGCCTTTTTATCAAATTTAAACTGGCCACCATTTTTGCTTAAAAACAACTCCACTATTTCTCTACCAGCATTGTGGTGAGTGCCCGCGTATTCTTCTCCCGGATTGCCAAGTCCTACTATTGTGTACATGAATTTAGTGAAAAGTTGTTAGTTATTAGTTAGGGAAATTTAAATCAAGGTTATATTAATATAGCAAATTCTCTGCGGGCTTGCCAAAGAGATACAACCTGTAATACAATGCACCCCATAAAATGGAAGATAATCTAATTTACAATAAAGAAAAAGGAGTTTTTGTAAAAAATGACCCTCACAAGGGGGACATGAGTGGGCTTACAGAGATATTAAAATTTGCCCTCATCGCTACCATAATCGTTTTGCCCATCCGTATGTTTATAGCCCAGCCGTTTGTGGTCAGTGGCACCTCTATGGTCCCTACATTTGAAAATGGAGAATATATAATTGTGGATGAAATATCATACGAACTCGGCAATATTAAAAGGGGCGATGTTGCTATATTCAAATATCCAGAAGATCCTAAAAAATACTTCATAAAAAGGGTTATAGGATTACCAGGCGAGACCATAAATGTTGATGGAGAGATAGTAACAATAATAAACAAAGAAAATCCCGACGGCTTCCAATTTGAAGAGCCATATGTCAAAAATAAAGGTGGTGTAAACACAACCATAACACTTGGCGAAGACCAATTTTTTGTTATGGGAGACAACCGCGCCGCAAGCTTCGATTCTCGATACTGGGGAGCGCTTGATGCAAAATACTTAGTCGGTAGAGCATATCTTCGTCTATTGCCGATTAAAGACTTGGATTACCTGCCTGGATACTTTAAATTATAAAAAAGAATGTACAGAGCAAACCACTCAAAACAAGTAAGTACAACAAAAGAACCTGGGAGGAAAGAACCAACCTCCTATTCTTACGAGGGACCACTTAAAAAATCTATGGATATCGCTTCTTTTTATGGTTTCAGGATTATTCCCCCACCAGATATAAAGTCTGTGTCAAAAAAATTTTATAATGAAGACGAATTTTATACACCATTAGAAGAAAAAGAAACTATATTGAATAGATTTTTCAACAATGAGTTTGGAAATGCCGGTTTCCCTGCAATGCTCTGCTACACCAGACGAAGCCCAGTAAAAAGAACCACTTATCTACACCTTGAAATTGTCGGCAGTTTCAAAAGTATGGCTGATGCCATACTTCTTGCCACAGCATTTTCTATCATAAAGGACACTTATGGCAAAAATGTATGCGTCATTGCAAATAATATAGGAGAAAAAGACTCTTTAAACGCATACACTCGCGAATTAACTTCATATTACAAAAAAAATCTCGACGAAGTGGACGCAAAATGCAGACACAACTTCAAAAAAGACATATTCAAAATATTTGAATGCCAGTCCCCAAGATGTCTAGAACTAAGAGAGGAGGCCCCCAAGTCACTATCGTATCTTGGAGAAACTATAAGAGAACATTTTAAGGAAGTCATAGAATTTTTGGAGAATATGGACACCACATACGAAATAGAAAATATGTCCATATCAAATCCAGAATACGCAAACAAAACAATTTTGGAGTTTAGAAATTATGTCAAAGAAGAAGATGTTGGCAACAACACCGGATTTGAGGTAGTGGCACACGGCAGTCGTTATGACGGACTTTCAAAAAAAATGGGGTTGAAAAAAAATATAGGAGCCATAGGCATCGCCATAAAATTTGACAATGTGCCACAAAAAGAAAGCTACAAAGTAAAGGCGGTGGAAAAAAATAAAACGAAAGTTTTTCTTATCCAGTTTGGAGCATCAGCAAAACAAAAAATATTAAAAATGATAGAGGTGTTTCGAGTAAACAAAATCAATATTGCTCATGCCCTTATGAGAGACGACCTCGGTAGTCAGCTTGCTATGGCTGAAAAATCTGGCGCGCCGTTTATAGCGATACTTGGCCAGAAGGAAATAGTAGAAAATTCAATAATGATAAGAAATACGAAAAACCGCTCGCAAGATAGCATCAGTGTGGACAAAGTCGGAGCATTTCTAAAAGAAGAACTTAAAAAAATAGGTTAGTCATTTCAATAGTGTTGCCAAAATATATTTATTATGTTAGTTTATAATACATGATAAACGCAGAAGTCAAAAAAAATAGCAACGAAAACAGCGCAAGCTTGCTTAGACGCTTCAACCGCAAGGTTCAAGGGTCTGGGGTCGTCCAAAAGGCAAAAGGCACAAAGTTTAGAAAAAGGGTAAAATCTAAATTTACCACCAAAAAAGAGACCTTGGTCAGACTAGAAAGACGCAAGAATATAGAGAAACTGATAAAACTTGGTAAGATTGCCGAAAAAACAAAGAGGTTTAGAAAATAAATGGCCAAAAAAACAAACTTTACTCTAACAGCACATATAAAAGGCAACCCACCAAGGTTGCCTTTTGTGCGTATAAAAAACAAAGTTTTGGGGGAAAAATATCATCTCTCTCTCGTTTTTGCTACAAAAGTGGTGATGAAAAAGTTCAATAAAAAATACAGACACAAAGATTATCTGCCAAATGTCTTGGCTTTTCCTCTTTCAAAAAATGAAGGCGAAGTTTTTATAAGTCTTGATGAAGCCAAAAAGCAAGCCCCGGATTTTGATATGTCTTTTAAAAAATTCACCGTCTTTTTATTTATCCACGCATTGCTTCATTTGAAAGGTAGAGCACATAGTAGTAGAATGGAGAGCGAAGAAAGAAGAATTTTAAAATTTTTTCACTCATAAAAAATGGCAAAAAACTTTGTAACCGGAATAGATGTCGGCACACACGAGGTCAGGGTAATGATTGGAGAAAAAAACCCTGAAAAACCAGAGGACTTGCCTTTTATCATTGGCGCGGGAGAAGCTCATTCCAGTGGCTTGCGTTATGGATATATAAATAATAAAACCGATATCCAAAAGAGTATTTTAGAAGCCCTAAATCTAGCTGAAAAACAAGCAAAAGTGAAGACCAAGAAGGCATACCTCGCCATAGGCGGAGTTGGTCTTGAAAGTTTTGTATCCGCAGGCTCTGTCATGATTTCAAGAGCTGATTCTGAGATAACAGAAATGGATATTTCAAAGTGTATAGAAATGGCAGAAGAGTCTCTAAAAATGTCCGGAGGTCTCCTAAATAGACACATACTCCAACACAACCCCATCTCTTACAAAATAGACAGCAAAGAAGTGCTCGGCAGACCCATTGGTATGAAGGGGGCAAAAATAGAAGCAAGAATACTTTTTATTACCTGTCTAGAACAACACTTAAATGACCTTATTGAAACCATAAACGAGCTTGGTGTAGAGATAGAGGATATTGTTCCATCGCCTATTGTGGCGGCAGAAGCTGTGCTTACTAAAACTCAAAAAATAGCGGGATGTGTGTTAGTCAACATCGGAGCAGAAACAGTTTCTATTATTGTATACGAAAATGATACTCCTATATCTATAAAAGTATTCCCTATCGGCGGAACCGACATAACAAACGATATCGCCCTTGGTCTTCAAATACCCCTTGAAGAAGCGGAACAATTAAAAATAGGTGGTGTCATAGGAGCAAATTTTTCAAGGAAAAAATTGGAAGAGATAGTGGTGGCTCGTCTTTCTGATATTTTTGAACTTATAGAAAACCATCTAAAAAAGATCGGCAAAAATGGACTGCTTCCCGCCGGCATCATCCTCTCTGGTGGAGGCTCTGGTATAAATACCATTGAAGATTTAGCAAAGGCATCTCTTCGACTTCCCTCTCAATCGGCAAACTTAAAAACTTTGAGTAACTTCAAAAATTCTATAAAAGACAGTACTTGGGCGGTAGCTTACGGACTTTGCATATTTGGGCTATCCACAAAGATTAAAAACGATTTGGGCCTTCGACATTTTCGGGATAAGGGTATTGGTATAAAAAATTGGTTCAAGCAATTTTTACCCTGATATCTTTTCATTCCCATACACATAACGCATCCTAATTACACTTATGTCAATATTTTTGACATTTTGTTTTTTCTGCTATTATTTAGCCAACTTAAGAAATTAATTTAAAAATCATGCCAAAAAGTATAACCCCGGATGTTGAATCATTTGCACGAATAAAAGTCATAGGTATCGGCGGTTCTGGAAAAAATGCCGTCAATCACATGATTGAATCAAAGATAAAAGGTGTCGAATTTATTGTTATAAATACAGACGCCCAAGACCTCCACAACTCTCTTGCTAAAAAGAAAATACATATTGGCAAAAATCTAACTCGCGGTCTTGGCACCGGCATGATACCGGAGCTTGGCAAAAAAGCGGCAGAAGAAACGACAGAAGAAATCCAGGGCACTATCAAGGGCGCCGATATGGTTTTTATTGCATGCGGTGAAGGGGGTGGCACCGGCACAGGTGCAAGTCCAGTTGTTGCAAGAATTGCAAAAGAACTCGGAGCACTCACCGTAGCGGTTGTCACGAAACCATTTTTCTTTGAAGGGGCACAAAGGATGAGATTGGCAGAAATAGGACTTGAAGAACTGCGAAAAGAAGTGGATGCGCTTATTGTTATACCAAATGATAGACTACTTCAAACAATAGACAAAGAAACCACTGTCAAAAATGCCTTCGCCCTATGTGATGATGTCCTAAAAGAAGCCGTGCAAGGCATTTCTGACCTCATCACTACCCCAGGTATCATAAATGTGGACTTTGCTGATATCCGAGCCGTTATGAATGGCGCTGGTTCGGCCCTCATGGGAGTAGGAGTGGCATCTGGTGAGAAAAGAGCCGAAGAAGCAGCAAGAGCCGCTATTTCTTCCCCACTTCTTGATATCTCCATAAATGGCGCTAAGGGAGTGCTTTATGCTATCGCAGGCGATGATAGTCTCACCATGTTTGAAATACAAGAAGCCGCTAAGGTCATCACCGAATCGATAGACCCAGAGGCAAAAATAATATTTGGTACCATAAAAGACGATAGATTGAAAAAAAATGAGGTCAAGGTGACAGTTATCGCATCAGACTTCCCAGAAAGTGCATCGGGACTACTTTTCAACGCAAATAAAGATAAGAAAAGAATTTTTGCGGGCATAACAGCTCCCACACCAACAGAAGAGAAGAAACCAGAAACGCAAGCTGAGGAAAAAACTAAAAAGCAAGAAGGTTTTGATGATTTTGATGAGAAAGACGAGTGGGGCGCAGTACCAGCATTTTTAAGAAGAACAAAAAAATAAGATAATGGTTCTTTACGATTTGATAATAATAGGCGCCGGCCCAGCTGGTGCAGGAGCGGGAGTATATGCGGCCCGTAAAAAACTAAAAACTCTGCTTATAACAGAGAGTTTTGGTGGACAGAGTGTGGTTTCTGAAGAGATTCAAAACTGGATAGGAACAAAATCCACAAGTGGCGAAGAATTAGCAAAAAATCTAAAAGAGCATGTTAGTGCCTACGCCGGAGATTCTGTAGAAATAAAAGAAGGAACACGAGTTGAAAAAGTTTCCGAAAAGGAAAATATTTTTGAAGTAGCAACAAATAAGGAAGAGATTTTCAATACAAAAACTGTTCTCATAACAACAGGGGGCTCTCGCAAGAAATTGCAGGTCAAAAACGCTGATAATTATAAAAATAAAGGCATCACATATTGCGCAAGCTGTGACGGCCCTATGTTTGCCGATAAAGACACTATTGTTATAGGTGGTGGAAATGCTGGATTTGAGACTTCGGCTCAGCTACTCTCATACGCAAAAAGTGTCACACTGCTTCAACATACTGATGAGTTTAAAGCAGACCCCATTACAATAAAGAAAGTCCTTTCAAGCCCTAAAATGAAAGCTATTCTAAATGCAAACACACTAGAAATATTGGGAGATAGATTTGTAACTGGGCTTATATATGAAGACACAATGAGCCATGAGAAACACGAATTAAAGGCGGAAGGTATTTTTGTAGAAATAGGACTACTACCAGCAACCAGCATGGTGGATAAACTTCTTGATATGACGTCTTTTAAACAAATAAAAATAGACCATAGAAATCAAAAGACATCTGTGCCTGGGATATGGGCGGCCGGCGATTGCACAGACACCTTATATCATCAAAACAATATCGCTGTCGGAGATGCTATTAAGGCGATTGAGGATATCTATATGCATTTGAATGCGAAGTAAAATATGGTAGATAATAGTTACAAGTTACTAGTTGGGGAAATACATAAGAAAAAATAACCATAGTATAAGAGCGATAGCTCTTATACTATAACTAGTATTATTATTGAGAAAACCGCGCGATTGCTCGCGCGGTTCAACAATCCAACAAAGTAAAAAGTTACACGCTGATCACTTTCCCCCCTGGTCCACAGACCATTACCATGGCCATGAACATATCCCCATGGGAATGTGTCGCAATTGCTGCTCCCTTCCCATTAAACCCGGCCTCCGTCAATCTCTGACGGATCTGGGACTCGCTTCTAGAGCTGTTAACTATTTGGCGAACCTGATCCTTCGCCTCTTCAAAAGTGCGATTCTCACTCTGCATCATAGTTTGCTCCTTTCTAATACTACTATACACTTGTTTTAGGACTTGTCAAGCCTAATTTCCTTTCATTTACAAGCCCCACTACCAAAAGAGCAAAAAGAGTCCTGTTTAGCTCTACTTGGTAACCGAGTTACCAAGTAATACTGAGTGACAGAAGGTTTTGCGGTGGAGTGGAGAGAGACCATACTTCCATATCATCTTCTTATGCTCTTTTGTGCCATAGCCCTTATGTTTTTCAAACCCATATTTTGGATATTTTTTTGAAAGTTTAATCATCAATCTATCTCTTGAAACTTTTGCAACAACAGATGCAAGAGAAATTATTTTTTCTTTTTCATCGCCTTTTATGATTGTTTTTTGTTTATAGACAAAAGGCGCGCGAAGCGCGCCATCCAAAAGCACTAGAGTATTATTTTTATTTATTTTATTTTTAATAAGCGCTTCGGTTATGGATTTTTTTATAGAAAGAGAAATGCCGTGCTTGTCTATAAACTTCGCACTTTTCATAACAAAAAAATAACGACACTGCCCCATTTTTTTCATTTCTTTGACACTTCCAAACCATCTATCTCTCTCCTTGGTGCTCATCTTTTTTGAATCTCTGCCGGCAGGCACAGAATTTTTTGCTCTTTTATACTTGCCATAAAAACCCTTTTCCATAAGAACAAACCCAAGACAGACCGGCCCCGCAAGAGGCCCACGACCCGCTTCATCTACACCCAAAATATAGCGCCCCTGGTCCAGATTTTTATTATTCATTATTTGATATAATACCACCATTATGGTTCAAAAATTTGTCCACCTGCATACACACAGTCACTACAGCCTGTTGACAGCCCTACCAAAGATTAAAGAGTTGGTAAAAATTGCCAAAAACGATGGTATGCAAGCGCTTGCACTTACAGACAGCGGAAACCTTTACGGAGCAATAGAGTTTTATAAAGAATGTAAAAACAAGGGAGTAAAACCAATACTTGGTGTTGATTTTTTTGTAGCTCCTCGAACCATGCAGGACAAAGAATCAGGTATAGACAATAGAACTCATAGACTCATACTTCTTGCAAAAAATGACTCGGGATATAAAAACCTTATTAGACTGGTCACCGAGTCTCATATAAATGGCTTTTACTACAAACCAAGAATTGATAAAAATCTTTTGGAAAAGTACTATGACGGACTTATAGCCATATCACCCGCTATGGGAAGCAGGATAGGAAGCCATCTCCAAATTTCTGACATTGATAACGCCAATAAATATGCTGATCTTTTAAGGAACCTTTTTGATGATGATTTTTATATAGAGATAACACACCATAAAGAATTACCAGAGCATGAAGAATTGATGAATAAGATAATAGGATTTAGCAAGACAAATAATATTCCCCTCGTCGCCGGCGCTGATATAGCATATCTAGAAAAAGAGGACAAAAAAGCCAGAGATACAATGCTCCTTATACAATCAAGCACAGAAAGGATGGCTGGGGGCGCTGAAGATTTCCATTTTCCTAAAACCTCTGAAATGTTGACTCTTTTTGAAGACTTGCCGGAAGCGCTTGAAAATACTTTAAAAATTGCAGAGAAATGCAACCTAGACATAGAGCTCGGTGGTTGGGTCTTCCCCAACCTAAAAATACCCCAAGATAGCACTTATGAGTTGGAGCTACGAAAATTTGTTTATGATGGTTTCAAAAGAAGAAATCTGCAAAAAACAAAAGAGTTTGAAGATAGAGTTGAATATGAACTAAAAGTTATCATAGACAAAGGATTTGCCCCATACTTTTTAGTAGTGGCAGACCTTTTGCATTTTGCTAAGGAAAATAAGATTTTGACGAATACCAGAGGGTCTGCCGCCGGCTCTATGGTCTCATATCTTTGTGGTATAACAAATGTAAATCCAATAATTTATAAACTCCCATTTGAAAGATTTCTAAACCCAGAAAGACCAAAGGCCCCAGATATTGACATGGACTTAGCTGACAACAGAAGAGATGAGGTTATCCAATACGCAAGAGACAAATACGGAGAAGACAAAGTAGCTCAAATCGGCACATTTGGAAAAATGATGGCGCGTGGAGTAGTCCGTGATGTAGCTCGTGCTCTTGGGCATCCATATGGACTTGGAGATAAAATCGCAAAACTAATTCCATTTGGATCGCAGGGTTTCCCCATGAACATAGACAGAGCCATGAAGATAGAGCCAGAACTAAAAAAAATGTATGAAACAGATAAAGATATTAAAGAAATATTAGATTTAGGTAAAAAAATAGAAGGGTGCGCACGACACATCTCGGTGCACGCAGCCGGTGTTGTTATATCACCAAGACCTCTAATAGATTTTGTGCCGATACAACTTGACCCAAAGGGAGGCAAAATCATCACCCAATACGACATGCACTCTGTTGAAGAAGCAGGGCTTTTAAAATTTGACTTTCTAGGTTTGAAAAACTTGGCCACACTTTCTGAGGCCGTGCGGATTGTAAAGAAAATAAGAAATATAGAAATAGATATTGAAAATCTCCCCTTAGACGATAAAAAAACATACGAAATGCTTGCCAAAGGAGAAACAGCAGAAACTTTCCAGCTAAATGGAGAAGGGATGACAAAATATCTTATAGACTTAAAACCAACTAACATACACGATATAAACGCGCTTATTGCTCTATATCGCCCCGGTCCGATTGAGGTCATACCAGAATACATAAGACGAAAAAATAATCCGAGTCTAGTGCATTATCTTGACCCAAGAATGGAAAAATATCTTGGCGAATCGTATGGCCTCATTGTCTACCAAGACGACCTTTTGTTTTCTGCTATTGAGCTTGCCGGGTATTCTTGGCTTGAAGTAGATAAGTTTAGAAAAGCTGTAGGCAAAAAAATACCAGAAGAGATGGCTGCCCAAAAAGAGAAATTTACAAAAGGGGTAATAGAGAATGGCCAGACAAAAGAATTTGGAGATATGATGTGGAAGCTATTTGAACCATTTCAAGCATACGGCTTCAACAAAGCGCATGCCGCAAGCTACGGCCAAATCGCTTACGCAACCGCTTATATGAAGGCAAACCACCCAATAGAATACATGTCAGCTGTTCTAACGGCTGATGCGGGAGATGTAGATAAAATTGCCGAAATCATAAGAGAGTGTGTGCGTATGAAAATAAAAGTGCTTCCACCAGATATAAATCAAAGTCTGGGCAATTTTACAGTAGTTGTGGAAAATGGAGTAGAAAAAATAAGATTTGGACTTTATAGTATAAAAAACTTTGGTGAAGGCATAGCCGATTTTATTATTGAAGAAAGACAAAAAAATGGATTATATAAATCATTGGAAGATTTTCTAGAAAGAATCACTAACCGCAATCTAAACAAAAAGTCGTTAGAATCTCTTGTCAAATGCGGGGCAATGGACAAGCTCGGCGATAGAGCTGAAATGCTCCAAAATATGGAAAATCTCCTACTTTACAACAAAGAGCACGCACACAAAAATGAAAACCAAGATTCTCTCTTCGGTTTATTTTCTGACGAATCTTTTAGACCAAAACTACGTATGGAAAAAGCACCCGCCTTGCCAGAAAGAGGGCGCTTGGCTTCCGAAAAAGAATTGCTTGGTCTTTATATCTCTGGACATCCGCTTGATGCGCACAAAGAAAAACTTGCTAAGCGCTCTATGGGTATAAAAACTGTTAAAACCGAAATAAAAGAAGGTATGAGCTGTGTCGTCTCTGGAATAATTGAAGAAATAAAACTAGTAGTCACAAAAGGAGGTGATAAAATGGCTTTTCTTAGGGTAGCTGATTTTGATGACAATATAGAAGTAGTTGTCTTCCCCAAGATTTATATTGATAAAAAAAATATTATTGAGCAAGAGCGTTGTCTTGTTATAAAAGGAAGATTGTCACTTAGAAATGGCAACCCAAGTATAGTGGCAGAAGACCTTAAAGAGTTATGATATTGTGTTGACCCTGTAGTGAATTTTTGCATTTGACCTTTGGTCAGTCCGCCTGTCGGCTGACAATGCCAAGATCTACTATGGGATTGATTTAAGCCTTAAAAAGGATATAATTTAAAAATGAAGGATAAAAATAACATAGAGCAAGTAAGACATTCACTAGCCCACCTCTTAGCATACAGTGTTTTAGAAATGTACCCCGATGCCTCACCAACCATTGGTCCTGCCATAGACAATGGTTTTTATTATGACTTTGAGTTCCCTACCAAAAAACCGGGTGAAGAAGATTTGGTAAAAATAGAAAAGCTTATGAAGAAAACCTTGCCTTCATGGAAGAGTTTTGAAAAAATAGACACAGACGAAAAAGAAGCAAGAGAGAAATTTGCTCAAAATCCATACAAACTAGAACTCATAAACGAAATATTGGAAAAAGGAGAACCTCTTACTTTTTATAAATCTGGGGAGTTCGTAGACCTTTGTCGCGGTGGGCACTTTGATAATCCCTCAAAAATAGATACTGACTCCTTTGCCCTATCACGAATTGCCGGAGCATATTGGAGAGGAGATGAGAAAAATAAAATGCTAACCCGTATCTATGGACTTGCATTTAATACAAAAGAAGGGCTAGAAGAATATTTAAGAATACAAGAAGAGGCCAAAAAGAGAGACCATAGGATATTAGGTAAACAACTTGATCTATTTACATTTTCAGAATATGTCGGCAGTGGACTACCTCTTTACACAGCAAGGGGTGCACTGATCAGAAGACTCCTCAATGAATATGTTGAATCTCTCCAAACGAAAGAGGGCTACATGCAAGTCTGGACACCTCAAATAGCAAAGGCCTCACTTTTTAAGCAGTCTGGGCACTACGACAAATATAAGGATGACATGTTTCGAGTTGTTTCCAATTATTCTGATGAAGAATTTTTCCTAAAACCAATGAATTGCCCACAGCACACCCAAATATATGCAAGCCAGATGAGAAGCTATAGAGACTTGCCGATAAGACTGACAGATTTTGCAATGTTATACAGAGATGAGCAACCGGGGCAATTAAGTGGTCTTGCCAGAGTTCGTTCTTTTTCACAAGATGATTGCCATATTTTCTGCAGAGAAGACCAAGTGGATGAAGAGATAGACAAAGCTCTTACTATGACAAAAAAAGTAATGGCTACTTTTGGCTTTAAGTATAAATATAGATTATCAACTCGTGATATAAATCATCCTGAAAAATACCTAGGAGACCCTAAAACATGGGATAAAGTTGAAGCTTGGGCAGAAAAAATAATGAAAAGAAATAAGATCAATTATATCCCAGGTCCAGGAGAAGCGGCCTTCTATGCACCCAAAATGGACCTCTTGGCTACTGATGCTCTCGGGCGAGAGTGGCAACTATCAACCGTGCAAATCGATTATGTTATGCCTGAAAGATTCAATCTCTCATACACAGACAAAGAAGGAAAAGATGTTCATCCGATCATGTTGCATAGAGCTATAATTGGCTCCTCAGAAAGATTTATAATGATACTTCTTGAACACTACGCTGGCGCCTTCCCTCTCTGGCTTTCTCCCATGCAGATCAAAATATTGCCTGTCGCATCTCCCCACAATGACTACGCAAATATAGTTCTAAAAACATTGAAGGATGCCAACATACGAGCAGAATTGGACGAGAGTAATGAAACCCTCGGTAAGAAAATTAGAAATGCAAAAATGGAAAAAGTTCCTTATATTTTTGTAGTTGGAGATAAAGAAATAGAAGCTAATGCTGTCGGCGTAGAAAGTCGTGACAAAGGAAGTCTCGGACAAATCGCACTTGATGGGGTTATAGCGAAAATCAAAAAAGAAATAGAGGAAAAAATATAAAAGAAACAAACCAAAAAATCCCCCTCCGCCTTCGTCAAAACTTCGGCGAGACAAGGGGGGATTTTTTGGTTTAGTTATTAACTTATAGTTTGATTTTCTACTGCATCTAATCTTTCACTATTTAGTATCACCCACCCATCTTCTCTTGGATATACCAAGACAGATCGGTCTATTGTTTTTAGAAGTTCCATTGAGGCATTCTCAAAATTTCCCTCTTCCCTGTTGTATATTTTCTGAAGAGCTTGTTTTGAAACAAGAGCTTTCTTTGTTATGGCAAGTTTTGATAAAGCTTCAAGATCAGCATTACCAAACTCATCTTGTTCGCTCATTTCGGCAACATCATCTCCATTTTCAAGCTCTTCTGTCGCATCATCAACACCCTCTGTCTCTTCTTGATAAGGAGATTCTACGGCTCCTGGAATCATCGTGTTTTTAAGAACAGTCCAAGGAGTTTCTCTGCCTGTTGTATCTATACCAGCCATAGCTAGCTCTCTTTTTCGTCTAGCAAATTGCAAAGCAACAAAAGCAAGACTGGCGCTCCAAAATAGAAGCAAAAACATAGAGGTGGCCTTGTTCATATTTGAAACAACACCTGTATAAGGTATTTGGTCTAAATAAACTGAAGAAAATGTCCCTGGTCCTGGTATAGGATATGAAGTCAAACTGACCGGTGTAGAATAGGTGTATTGCGAAGCAACAACTGTATTACATGTGGCAGAGGCAGTTTGATTGCCAGAATTTACTGTAACCGTAGCCATCTTTATGCCCACAGATGAATACGCTCTTTGTGCTGATCCTCCGTTTCCAGAAAGTCCGTCAGTACCACTCCAATAGTATGTGTAGTTACCAGTACCACCATATGCGTTTGCATTCCAGTAAACTGACTGATTTATTTGTGAAAGGTTGGGGTTTGCAGAACAAGAAATATTGAGAGATGGCTCATTTATAATGGTAGTACTTATGTTTGTCTGGCATGTTGCCTGCGCACTCTGGTTACCAGATGTAACATATATAGTTGCGGTTTTTATGCCAACAGAGCTATAAGAGCGATTTATAGATGACGAATTGCCAGAAAGTCCGTCAGTGCCACTCCAAGAGTAGTTATAAGAGCCGGAGCCACCTGATATGTTTGAATACCAATTTACATTATTGCCTATCTGATAGGTAGAAGAATTCACTCCGCAAGATACATTCAGAGACGGCTCATAGACTTCTGCCTGACAATTTCTTTGTATAGTTTGTCCTCCTGATGTGATTGTGACACTTCCGTATTTTGTACCAATTTGGCTATATGTCCTATTTATATTTTGAGAACTTCCTGAAACATCCCCGCTCCAAGAGTAGCTGTATCCGCCAGAGCCACCGGATGCACTCGCATTCCAAGTAATAGTTTCATTTGGTCTTACTGATGAAGGGTTAGCAAAACACGAACCGGAAAGACCAGATTGAGTTTGTTCCCTTACAAATATTGAACAGTTTCTAGTAACATGCTCGCCCCCAGAAGAGATAACCACGGTGGCAGATTTTGTGCCAGAGGTATTGTATGTAGTATTTCTATTTTGCCCACTACCAGAAACATCCCCGCTCCAAGAGTAGCTGTAAGAGCCAGAGCCACCGGATGCGTTTGCGCTCCAATTTACATTATTTCCTATATCTACCGTTGAAGGAGTTCCCATACAAGAGCCATTTAAATCTATCTCGTTTGTAGTCTCCTCAACAACAATCGCCCTACACGTAGCAGTATCTGTTTCACCATTTGAAGTGACTGTGACGGTGGCTGTCTTTGTACCAATAGAGGTAAATTGTCTTGTAATGGTTCTGGTATTTCCTGAAACATCTCCACTCCAAGAGTAGCTGTATCCGCCAGAGCCGCCAGAGGCGTTTGCAGTAAAGTTTACAGAATCTCCTGTTTGTATTCTCGAGCTTGAAGCACTACAATTGACATTTAGATTATCAACATCGCAAGAATTTAGTGAACCATCAATCTCCCAATCAAATAAATTATATCCAGAATTTC
>CAYHGJ010000009.1:18016-21438 GCA_964356235.1 uncultured Candidatus Saccharibacteria bacterium
CAAGAATTTAGTGAACCATCAATCTCCCAATCAAATAAATTATATCCAGAATTTCTAAGTGCCCAAAAATCGGGAGGAACAGGAGCTCCTTTACCAGACGGAGCCCCAAATAAGTCTGCCTGCCATACGGTACATTGTGGAATATTTACGCTAAAATTTACCGTTTGATTTGGTGCAACTACTTTTATATCTTCTCCAAATAATCTCTGACCATTAATAAATTCTTGCAAACGCGAATACTGTTCAAGAGGCATTGTTGGTTTTAAAAATGCTTCATAGCTTGCAAGCCCAATATTATACGAGCAAACATTTGATTTGTTTGTGACACTTGCGGAAACAGTATACCCACTCTTTGATATTGGTATAAATTGTATATCCCTTACTACATTTGGATCTGTACATGGATTGCTTGCAGGACAAGAATTAAGTTCTCCCCCGATCCTATTTGCTAAAAGTGTATATCCAGAATTTCTAAGTGCCCAAAAATCGGGAGGAACAGGAGCGTTTGGTCCGACAAAAAGGTCAGCCTGCCACACAGTACACTTTGTGATTGTGGCGCTAAATGATTTTGATTCACCAGGTGCAACCTGTTTTATATCTTGGTTAAATAGCTTTTGTGTATCTATAAATTGCTGAATTTGTGGAAAATCTTGAAGAGGAAAGGTTGGCTTCAAAAAGGCCTCATAAGTGGCTAAACCAACATTATAGGTACAATCGAGAGATTTATTTTCAACAGTAGAACTAACCCTATCTCCTGATACTGATATACTTGTAAAAGTTAGATCACGTGTAGGATTTGGGTCAGTACAGACACCAGAGCCGGCGACAGGATCGCCAGATCTGACAGCCCTTGTTCTGGCATAAACACTAACAAAAATTGAATTATCTTCTTTGGCTAGCTCAACTGCACCAAAAATAGAAAATGTAACAACCACAGCTAAAAAGCCGATTATTAATTCTGCTTTATATTTTTTTGTAAATTTATTTAATGTCATATGTCTCTATTTATTGTAATCTAACAATTTCTCATTTCTTCAATTTTATTATTCTGCTAAAAGATAACTCCTTGCAAACTTGGCTTTAACCACAAACCTCGCTTCTTTAGCTCCAAAGGTATTGCAGGTAGATAGCGTCAGGGTGTCTTTATTATCAAATTCTACAAGAGCCTTACCGTCACTTACCTCATTTGATGATACAACCCCATATAGGTAAGCCATATTTCCAGAAACAAGCAGAATATCATCTCCCTCTTTAAGCTCATTTATTTTATTAAATGCTTTAAAAGCTTGATTTTGAACAATTTTATATCCTGTGCTATGACCGAAGAGAAGCATGTTTTTCTTTTCGCCTAGCAATCCAGAATCAGGGTATCTGACAACTCCTTTTAACAATTCTTTATCCAGATCTTCTACTAGCTTACTTTCAGGATTTAATATTGGTTGATCTATACCAATTTTTGAAATTATAATTCTTTCTGGCTTCAAAAACTTTTCCCCCGTTTGTATTTCTTCTTTTGTTTTACCATTCTTTAAATTAAAACTTCCATTTTGATAAAAAGAAACCACAGTGTAAACCAAGAAGCTAAAAATAAATATGATAAAAAAAGTGGCGAGATACGCCGAAAGACTAACACCCCAAAAATTTTTGTCTTTATGCAACATTATCTATTTATTTTTACCCCCGTTTCATCTTTTCAAGGTTCTAGAGGTTTTATAGGAATATACACTAGTTTAAGATATAAGTCAAGCCCCAACTTATAGCCCCATTGACATTTCAGACAAGATATAATATAATACCCAATATACAAGATTTTGAGCATTTTAGAAAAAAATTAAATATTATCAATATGAATACCAGCAACCAAAAATATGCAGGGGCAAAAGGAACAGCGGTAAAAATACTGGCTGTCTTGGGTCTTGTTGTTATCCTCTTTGTTGCACTTTACGGCGCCCTTTCTGCTATTCGTTCCATACCAAATGTCTGGCAATCAATGGGTAGCGCATTTACTTCCATAACCTCTGTGTTTGATGGTGAAACAAACTTAAACATTGTTGCCAATCCGCAAACTGCCGTGTCAGGACAACCTGTTACTTTGTCTTGGAACAATTTTGATGATAAAAATGGCTCATATCTTTTCTCCTACGAATGTGCAGATGGTGTAAATTTTGAAATCCTCTTCCCTACCGGAGGAGCTAAGTCATTTGCTTTCTGTGACAATCAAACAAATATATTGGTAAACAATAATTCTGTAAATGTTGTAGCCACCTTAAACAATCAGGACTTTTTGGTAGTGCCGGTAGCTGTATCTTTCACAAAAAATGGATCTGATAAAATCAGTGCCTTGGGAACTTATAACCTTGCCGTCTTAAAACCTACCGATAACACAACGGGCAAAGACACAACGGACAAAGACAAAACCAAAACTGGAACAACAAATACCAACACAAATAATACAAACGCCACAACAAAAGTTGTTACAACCACATCAAATAGACAAAACCTCTATGGCCTGCCAGACCTATCTGTCAGAATACTTGAAACTGGCATCATAAACAGATACACGGGTTTATTTGGCGCTTCTAGCTATATATCAAGCTCTGATAGGGTGGGTATCAAATTTGAGGTAAGCAATATAGGCACAAATGTAGCCAACTCTTGGAGATTTAATGCCTCGCTTCCAACAAACCCATATCAACTTTACCCAGGGGGTGTCCAAAATCCGTTATACCCTGGAGATAAGATCCAATTTACTATTGGCTTTGATAACATACAACAAAGAAGTGGAAATCAGGTAACTATCAACATCGATCCGGACAATACAATCATAGAATCAAGTGAGTCTAACAATACCCTTCTACACACTATTCCCCTAAACCAATTTGGCCCAACAACTAATACTGGAAGCTACACTTTGCCCCTTTCAAGCAACTGCTACCAAGTGGGAGGCAGCTCTGGCAACACATACACTTGTTACTTTGGAGGTAATCAGTATTCTGGGTGTTACTTGGGAGTAAATGGTTATACTTGCTATAACTATTATAATGGAATAAACAATACTAGCGGGTATGAGCTCGGACTAAATAGTACCTGTTATAACAACGGCAATAGCGTATATAGCTGTGTGGTAAACAATATTCAGTACTATAACTGCTACTTGAATCAGTACAATTACACTTGCTACAACAAAACAACCACAAACTATGGTACAGGTTCTACAAATCTAAATCTTCCAATGTATGCAAGCTGTACCTTCTCTGGCAACAACGCTTATACATGTACTTACAATGGATTCCAATACTACAACTGCGTACTCTCTGGCGGTGGATATTCTTGCGGGTATTACAATAGCAATGTCTATTATAATCAAAATGGGTGCTATTATGACCAATACGGGCAACAGTATTGCTATTAAAATATAAGAC
>CAYHGJ010000010.1:0-18626 GCA_964356235.1 uncultured Candidatus Saccharibacteria bacterium
GTCTAATACAAACCGCATAAAACATTAGGTCCTAATGCGAAAGTATTAGGACTTTTATGTTTTACGGATGAGGAGGGATTCGAAAGCGAGTGTCGCAGTCTCCGTCGAGCACGACGGACGACACTCGCGTGGTCAGGCGGAACGAGGGGCGACGGCTCCGAGTGAGCGCTTGACCGAATCCCTCCCTAAAATCCAGCTGGTGCCCAGAGAAATTCCTGCTGGAATTTACTCGCGGGCGAATCCCGGACTCGAACAGCGGACTCCGACCAAGGTCGGAGGAGTCAGGGTCGTGAGAATTTTGTTTTGACGAAAACAAAATTACTCCTGACCGAATCCATCATTCAAACTCAGCCGGTGCCTAGACCAATTGTGCGCGACGGCGTACAATTGAGTCGAAGGAGAATCCCTCCCTTGGCTCTCCGAAGTCTTGGCGAAGGGTTTCTTTGCCAAAATCACTAATGCCCCACAGCATAAAACAAAACCTCTTTTGGGTTTTGTTTTTTGAGAATTTTGCCAATTTCCAAAAAAGTGGAGCCGGTAGTAAAGACATCATCAACGACAAGAATGCTCATGTTATTAAGTTTGATAGTGGAAGCAAATGCTCCGGATAAATTTTTCTGCCTTTCTGTTTTTGTTTGTGTTTTGGACTGACTCTCTGTGTTTTTTGTTTTTAACAAAATATCGTGTCTTACTTCAAAAATATCTGGATGTATTTTTTGGAGTTCCACACAAAGGAGTTGTGATTGGTTGAAACCTCTTTCTCTCAACCTTTCTTTTGAAAGTGGCACTGGAACAAGTATAAACTTGTTTGTCCCAGAAAAATGGGCATTATCCGAAATATCTTCCAAGGCGCCATCGGCCAAAACTTTTGCGAAAGTTTTGGCCACCACTTCATTGCCTCTATATTTTAGAAGCCATATCATTTGTCGCACAATAGGGTTTCTGTATGATAAAAAAGCTTTATACGGCGGTATGTTATCATCTGGGGCACCAGCAGTCATCATTATCTCTTCTGGTGTGATATTTTCTAAATAAACTTGAAGCGCGCTTTTGGGAAACAAAATGTCCAAAATAAGTGCCCAAAATGCACAAGAAAACTCCTTTATTTTTTGAAATATATCGGCACTTTTAGGTGTTGGCATTTTGTAGTGTTTGTATTTTAGAAACGCTTCATTTTATACACCATTATAGGGTATAATAGTATTATATGTCCCGAATGTGATCGTATGTATTATTATACTTATGTTTTACAAAGCGATAAGGATGGCAAGTGGTATACTGGTTTTACCAATAACTTACGGAAGCGCTTTAAACAACACAATATGGGTATGAGTGTTTCAACAAAAGGTCGTGGGCCGTTTAAGTTAATCTATTACGAAGCGTGTATGAATCTCCAAGATGCTGGTCAGCGTGAGATATATCTCAAGTCTGGTACTGGTAAAAAATATATAAAAATGAGATTAAAGCGCTTCCTATCACATACGGGATGAGCATTTTAGGATCTTTTTTTGGTGCTAATAAAAGTCAAAGCGTAATAGGGCTTGATATAAGCTCCTCTGCTATTAAGCTTGTCCAACTAAAAAAAGTCAAAGGCAGAGCCGTGCTTGAAACTTACGGGGAGCTTGCTCTGGGGCCGTACATGGGCCTAGACAGGGGTCACTCCACAAATCTGCCTGCCGAAAAAATATCAGAGGCGCTCAAAAATATTTTAGAAGCCTCAAAAACAACCACTAAAGAATGTGGGGCTTCTTTGCCCCTTTCTGCTAGTCTTATCTCTTTACTAAAATTACCGACAGACTCCGAATCAGAGCTTGCGAAGATGGTGCCACTTGAAATCAGGAAATATCTTCCAGTAAATATATCAGAGGTGGCGCTTGATTGGTGGGTAATACCAAAAGATGATTCTGTTATGGGCGGGCGGGATACTGGCGGGCCAAGTCAAACAGAAGTGCTTACTGTTTCTGTGCACAAAGATACCATACTGAAATATCAGCAAATCATCTCTGGGGCAAACCTGGATGTTGGTTTTTTTGAGGTTGAAGTATTTAGCACTATCCGTAGTGCCCTAGAACCATCTATAAATCCGATGATACTTTTGGACCTTGGCTCATCAACAACAAAAATATACATAGTGGAAAGAGGAGTGATAAGAGATTCACATATTATAAATCGAGGTTCGCAAGATATTACCCAAGCTCTTTCAAGCGGTCTTAATGTTAGTCTTGAAAGGGCAGAGGACTTTAAAAGGGGAGAAAATATTATAGGAGTAGAGCCACAGAGGATTTTGGAAATAGAGACCCTAGTCCTAGAAGATATTTTTGCTGAAGCAAGCCGGGTTATCTTAAATTATCAGAAAAAACGAAATAAGGCCGTCATGAGGGTGGTCCTTGCCGGCGGTGGCTCGATATTGTCCAACGCTTTACCTGTGGCAAGTAAATTCTTTGAGACAGAAGTTACATTAGCTGATCCATTTTCAAAGGTGGAAGCTCCGGCGTTTCTTCGCGATGTCCTTGCCAAAGCTGGACCGGAGTTTGCCGTGGCCATAGGCGTGGCTTTGCGGAAGCTTGATGAACTTGGCTGAAATATGAGTCTATTGGGGGAAATAGTGGATTAGATTTCCTTTCTTTCTGTTATAATTAGATGAGATGGGTCCCGAATGTGATGTGTGTTGGCATATACAAACGGGATTCCAAAAAAGCTTAGATACCATATAATTTATTAGGTAATAATAAATGGTCGTGTAAACACGACCTATCACATACGGGATGGAACCAAAATTCCAAACATCATTTATCCCAAAAAGGTCTCTCTCAGAGACAATGACCTCTCGGAAAACTCCTAAAAGGGTTGATTTGTTTTTTGTTTTGGCCCTTGTTGTTTTTTTGCTTAGCCTCCTCCTCTCTGGCGGGGTAGTTGTTTATGGGCAATATGTAAAGACCAGCATTGATAAAAAGGCCCAGTCACTTGAAGAGGCTAAAATAGCTTTTGACCCCGTTCTTATTGCCGAGTTTTCAAGACTTAGTAAAAAAATGAATGTGGCTCGTGAGCTTTTGAGCTCTCATGTCTCAGCGAGCGCCATCTTCAGAGCACTTAGCGACAGCACGCTCAAAAGTGTTAAGTTTGATGATTTTGTATATCTTTTTTCTCCGGATAAAATAACTATTACAATGAAGGGCCAAGCCAGAAGCTTCTCGTCGATTGCCTTACAGTCTGATCTATTTGATAAAAATAAAATATTTAAGAATCTTGTCTTTTCAAATCTAAATCTAGACAAAAGTGGGAATGTCAATTTTGTTTTTTCGGCCGAGATAGATAACGCTAACATCCTTTATAAGAACAATGTAAATATTACAAACTAAAATGCAGTTTATAACACCAATCTTTCTTATAGTTGTTTCCGTAGCTGTATTTTTTGGTTTTGTTGACCCTCAATATAAAAAGATATCCGAGACCAAGACGCTTGAACAACAATACGAAGAAGCTCTTTCAAAATCACGAGAACTGCAAGAGATAAAAGCAAACCTCCTATCAGAATACAACGCATTTAGGCCGGAGGATGTGGCTAAACTTGAAAAAATGTTACCGGACAACATAGACAATGTGCGTCTTATTATAGAGATAGACAATGTAGCCAAAAAATATGGTTTGAGCGTCAAAAATCTTATAGTCAGAGAAGAAAGCTCGCTTGTGTCCACCACAAACAAAAAACAGATTGGCCCTGATACAAAAGATTATTCCTCTGTCACTTTGGAATTTTCCGTAGGCACCTCTTATAATACTTTCTTAAAATTCTTAAAAGATTTGGAACAGAGCCTGCGTTTGGTTGATGTTGTCTCTGTAAACTTCCGTGCCCAAGGAGAGGATTTTGATGATTATAGGGTAGCTATAAGGACTTACTGGTTAAAATAAAACACCTATATGGGAATATTAAAAAACAACATTGTAATAGGGATAATAGCGCTTATCCTAGTATCCATAGGTGGCGCTTATTATCTGTTGCGTACGCCTACAACCGAAGACCTTTTGGTTAGTGAAAATGTAGATGATAGCGCTGTGGGTAGAGAACTTCTTGCGAGTTTGCTTACTCTCAAATCATTAAAATTTGATAAAGCGTTGTTTGAAGATAGCACTTTCAAGAGCTTTTTAGATTTTAGTGTTGAAATACCGGATGAGCCACATGGTAGACCAAACCCATTTTACCCCATAGGATATGATGGGGCGGGGGTTGTGGTGCCTGATGAGGCGGAGACTGATGGCCAGTAGTGTATTTATTAAAGAACTATCCCGAATGTGATGTATGTTGGCAATTATGTTGTTAAGATTATGAAGTATAAATACCAGATATCTTTTATTAAGTTTATAAATAGTTTCGCTTGCGAAACTTGTTTCTAATAGGATGAGTTTCTTAAATTTTCTTGCCGGCAAAAAAATAATCAAAGAAGATGATATACCTTTTATTGAAGAGGAGGTGTCTTCTGGTGGCAGAAGTTTAGAAGAGATTTTGGCAAAAAGGGGGATAAGCTCGGAGGAGCTTCTAGCGTCTCGCGGAGATTATTTGAATATCCCATCAAAAAGTCTCGGAGAGCAGGCGGTGGCTTTTGAGGTGCTTCGTTATATCCCAGAGAAAACAGTCAATTATTACAAGATTGTGCCACTTGGGGTCGTGGATGGAGTTTTGGAGGTGGGCATAGTGGATCCAGACAACATAGAGGCAAGAGACGCTTTGCAGTTTATTTCAAGCAAGATAAATATGCCGTATAAACTTTTTCTTGTTTCAGAGGGTGATTTTGAAAGAGTTTTAAAAAGTTATAGCGGACTTTCAGGAGAGGTGGGCAAAGCTCTTACTGAGCTAGAATCAGAGCTTTCGGCAGATGAGCTAGAACTTTCCAAAAAACTTGAAGAAACAAAAAGTAAAAAGGGTAGCATTATCACAGAGGATGCTCCTGTCACAAAAATCGTAGCCACCATGCTTCGTCATGCGGTTGAAGGAGGAGCCTCTGATGTCCATGTTGAGCATTTGGGTGAGAAGATTCGGGTCAGGTTTAGAGTAGATGGAAAATTGAACACAAGTCTTATTTTGCCACAAGAGGTGCACAGCTCTGTTGTTGCTAGGATAAAAATTCTTTCAAACATGAAGCTTGATGAAAAGAGGAAACCGCAAGATGGAAGTTTTTCAGCACACATAGACGGTCGGCGAATAGATTTTCGTGTCTCTACATTTCCGGCATCATACGGAGAAAAAGTCGTGATGAGGATTTTGGATTCAGAAAAATCAGTTTGGAAACTGGACGAGATGGGATTTTCTCAAAGAAATCTTGAAACAATTAAAAAGGCCATATCAAGATCATACGGTCTTATCTTGATTTCTGGTCCAACAGGTTCTGGAAAATCCACTACACTTTATGCCATGTTAAATGAGATGGATAGAGAAACAAACAACGTTCTTTCTCTTGAAGATCCAATAGAATATAACATCACAGGAGTCAGTCAATCACAAGTAAGGCCAGAGATAGGATACACCTTTGCAAACGGACTCCGCACCACACTAAGACAAGACCCGGACATCATCATGGTTGGAGAAATCCGCGACAAAGAGACGGCTCAGCTTGCAGTACAGGCGGCTCTTACTGGACACCTGGTCTTTTCTACTATTCACACCAACGATGCTGTCGGAGTTATCCCAAGACTTATAGACATGGGTGTGGACCCCTATCTTATTGCTCCTACACTTGTCATGGCCATGGCTCAAAGATTGGTAAGGAAAATCTGCCCAGAGGGGAGACTGCCCGTGCCTGTGGAAGGAAGTATAAAGCTTATGCTTGATAAGCAGTTTGAAGATTTGCCCGCGGAATTTAAAAAAGAAATAAACATACCAAAGGAGGTTTATAATGCCGGTCCTTCTCCGACTTGCGCGTCAGGGACAAGGGGTAGGTCCGGGGTGTTTGAAGTATTGGAAATGAACCATTCTATCGAAGAGATTATTCTAAAAAGCGGTTCAGATGATGATATATATCAAGCGGCACGCAAAAATGGGATGCTCACTATGAAAGAGGACGCCATCCTAAAAGCGTTTGATGGGGTTATTCCTTTTGAGGAAGTGAACACACTTTAGTTCATAAAGTTTATAAAGTAAAAAGTTTACCCGCACACTAACTTAATTATTAACACATTGTATTGTATTTTGTAAAGATATGGGTTTATATTGTTTAAAGTTAGTGTGCGGGTTTATAAAGTAAAATACAAAGGAGTGGCAAAATTCTGGTATAATATAAAGCTATGGTTTCAAAGAAAAAAATTTTAATAGTAGATGATGATAAGTTTTTGTTGGACATTTATTCCTTGAAGTTTGTGGCTGGTGGATATGAGGTCAATACAGCTTTCAATGGAGAAGAGGCGCTTAAAAAACTAAAAGAAAGCAAGCCAGATGTTTTGCTTTTGGATATTGTTATGCCTGGTATGGATGGTATAGAAGTTTTGGGCAAACTAAAAGACGAAAAGATTTCTGGGTTTAAGAAGATAATACTTTCAAACCAAAGCCAACAAAGCGACGTGGACAAAGCTACGGCTTTCGGGGTAGATGGGTATATCGTCAAGGCTTCTGCCACACCAAGTGAGGTTTTGGCAAAAGTAAATGAGATAATAAAATGAGTCCCGAATGTGATGTGTATTGGCACATATAAACGGGATTCCAAGAAAAGTTTAGATACCATATAATTTATTAGGTAATAATAAACGGTCGTGTAAACACGACCTATCACACACGGGATGAATTATAAAGAAGAACTAAAAGAACTCATAGATACGGTTATAAAAGAAGGGGGCTCAGACCTCCATCTTTCTGAGGATTACCATCCTACTATTCGCGTCTCTGACAATCTCATACCACTTGTCAAAAAATCACCACTAACAAGGGATGATACTTATGGTTTTATGAAAGAGCTTCTAAGCAAAGAAGACCAAGAAATATTTTTAAAACAAAAAGAAATAGATTTTGCTTATGTCTATGGTAGTGAGGCCCGTTTCCGTGGTAACGCATATTTTCAACAAGGAGCCATAAGCATCGCTATGCGTCTTATCCCAAGAAAAATCAAAACACTAGCAGAGCTAAATCTTCCGCCTATACTGGCCAATTTTGCACGCTTAAAACAAGGTTTTTTCTTGGTAGTTGGTCCTGTGGGGCAAGGCAAAAGCACAACACTTGCCTCCATGGTAGAGCTTATAAATGAAGAAAGAGCCGAGCACATTATAACGATCGAAGACCCGATAGAATATCTTTTTGAGCAAAAGAAATCCATAATAGAACAAAGAGAAATAGGAGTGGATACTGCTGATTTTCACAGAGCTCTAAAAGCAATGTTTAGACAAGACGTAGATGTTGCCATGATAGGAGAAATGAGGGACCCAGAGACCATAGGTACAGCTGTTACTGCCGCAGAGACAGGACATTTGGTATTTTCTACACTTCACACAAACAATGCCTCACAAACGATAGATCGTATTATTGACTCCTTCCCATCTTCTGGGCAGGACCAGATACGAATGCAACTCTCAGGAAGCTTGGCCGGTATATTTTCTCAAAGATTGGTCCCAAGAATATCTGGTGGGATGATACCTGCTTATGAGCTACTCATAAACAACAATGCTGTCTCAAACCTAATAAGAGAAAGAAGAACTCATGAAATAAATACAATCATTGAGACTGGGCTTGAACAAGGGATGATAGATCTCAACCGCTCTCTTGCTGAGCTTGTAAGAGCCGGAGAAGTGACCATAGAAAATGCTAGACTTCATTCTCTAAACCCAAAGATTTTGGAAAAAATGATTTAATAAAATGCCACTTTTCAACTACAAAGCCATAGACCAAAAAGGGAGTAAGATTGAAGGTTCGGTGGATGCTCTCAATATTGACATTGCCATTGGGTCCATACAAAACCGTGGGCTTATTATTTCTTCCATTACACCAGAGGCAGAAAAAGGAATATTTAACAAAAATGTCAGCTGGTTTGAAAGGGCATCAAACAAAGATGTTGTTATTTTGTCTCGCCAGATAGCCACTCTTTTTGAAGCACAAGTGCCGGCTCTTAGGATCTTCCGCATGCTTGCTGAAGAGGCCGAAAATCCTCTACTTACGAGAACTCTTTTTGAGATATCTGATGATTTGCAGGGAGGAAGTGCCATATCAAAGGCTCTTGCCAAACATCCAAAAGTTTTCTCTCCTTTTTATGTCAATATGGTTTTGGCAGGGGAGGAGTCTGGGAAGCTTGATGAAACTTTCAATTATTTGGCGGATTATCTTGATAGGTCCTATGAAGTGACCTCAAAAGCGAAAAATGCTTTGATTTATCCGGCCTTCGTTATTTTTACTTTTGTTATTGTTATGATATTGATGCTTACTCTAGTTATTCCAAAAATTAGCGCCATATTGTTAGAGTCTGGTCAGGAAATTCCTTTCTACACAAGAGTGGTTCTAAGCATCTCAACCTTTTTTACAACCTATGGTCTTTTTGCGGTGATACTTTTAGTTGGGGGTTTGATATTTTTTTGGAGGTATACAAAAACGGTATCGGGCAGATATTTTGTGGCTAGGGTGCAACTATCACTTCCATACATAGGCAGTCTTTATCGTAAGCTTTACCTTTCTCGTATCGCTGATAATATGAACACGATGCTTATTTCCGGAGTCTCAATGATAAAAGCGGTGGAGGTTACATCACAGGTGGTGGACAATAAAATATACGAAGATATTTTGAAAGAAGCAGTGGAGTCTATAAAATCCGGGAATACCGTCTCTGATTCTTTTGCAAGAAACAATGATGAAATCCCAAACATTATGATACAGATGATAAAAGTGGGGGAGGAAACTGGACAAATAGGCAGTATTTTGAAAACCCTATCACGTTTTTATCAAAGAGAAGTGACAAATGCTGTTGATACGCTGATTGATCTCATTGAGCCTGCCATGATAGTGCTTCTTGGAGCGGGGGTTGGTATACTTCTCGCTTCGGTTCTTATACCTATCTATAATATTTCAAGCACGGTCTAGGGGGGCTTGTGACGTTAGAAAAAATACACACAAACAAAAAATACCACCCGAGAGGGTGGTGTTTAATATGTTCAATATGTTTCAAAAATCAAATTCGCCAATCATGGCAGGTCTTAGATATGACCATAAGGCCCACGCCATAGATCATAAAAGCAATATCGTTATTGTCAACAACCCCGCCTACCTTCACGAGAAATAGGTTAGAAATAAAGATTATTGCAGTAACGAAAAATAAGATCCGCCAGAACTTGGTTATCATGTTTTCCATGTCTATCCTCCTGTTGCAATTATACACCCAAACGGCCAAAAAGTCAATAATAGCTTCAAATAGGGATGATTCCTAGGTACCGGGTTATCCACTCTGTAGTGAATTTTGGCATTGTGCTGCCGGTTTTTTAGGATTATTTTCCTTACTTTAAAAACTTTAAAAACTTTCAGAACTTTATGAACTAACATGGGTTATCCACAGCCCTATTTAACATAGATGGAATTTAGCTTATAATATAAGGGTAGATTTAAATAAGGTCGACTAATATAAAAATTTTTGTTATGAATAATAAAAAAGGTTTTACGCTTATTGAGCTTTTGGTGGTTATCGCCATTATAGGTATCCTTTCTTCTGTTGTCTTGGCATCTTTGAATAGTGCAAGACAGAAGTCTCGTGATGCCAGAAGAGTATCTGATATCAAGCAACTACAACTTGCTTTGGAACTATACTTTGACACAAATGGTGAATACCCAACAGCTCTGGCATCTCTTGAGACTGGTGGTCAGATAGCCAGTATCCCAACAGACCCTGTTGGAGGAGCAGCTTATCCATACTTTGGACTAAACGCTAATTGTACAAGTTATCACTTGGGAGCAACACTTGAACAGACAGACCATGTTGCCCTCAATGCTGATGCTGATGCTGCCGCTGACGGAACAGCCGCTGCCGCTTGTTTGACTGGCGCTGCTGATTTTGATGGTACAGTTGCCACAACTTACGATGTAAAACCATAATTGGTTTTCCAAAAACCCCCACTTGGCTGTCTATCTTTGGTAGATTATGCTGAGGGGGTTTTTGATTTGTATAGTATAATTTAGTATATGTCCCGAATGTGATCATACTAATCGCTGATTATTTAGGGACACGCAAGACATTTGTGTTGTTAAATAGATTATTAGCTAATATCTACGGTCGTGTAAACACGACCGATCACATACGGGATGGGCATTATTTTGGGGACACTATTTTTGCTTCTTGGTTTTGTTATAGGCAGTTTTATAAACGCTCTCTCTTTTCGTTATGACTCAGGCAAGAGTATATTGACTCGTTCGGTTTGCTTCTCTTGTGGCAAAGAGATTTATAAAAGGGACCTTGTCCCAGTTTTGAGCTTTCTTTTATTAAAGGGGAGATGTCGTTTTTGCCATTCCAAAATATCATTTCAATATCCTTTTGTGGAAGTGCTTTCTGGCCTTGTATTTTTGGCTACCTTTTTGAAATTTAGGATTTTTCTTTACTCGGGAGTTTTTAGTACCCCTCTATTTTTGTGGGTTGTTTTTTTACACCTGGCCTTTTGGTCGGCTTTTCTTTTTATTTCTATTTATGACCTCAAACACAAGATTGTGCCAAACGAAGCGGTCTATCTTATGATGTTACTTGGCGCTCTTCCCCTTTTGTTTCATTTTTATATGCCGATTGTTTACACTGCCTCCATACTTTTTGTTTGTTTTTTTTCTTTGTGGTTTTTTTCATCGGGGCGACTTATCGGCTTTGGGGATGTAAAAATAATATTGGCTCTTGGTTTATTTTTCAATCCAGCTATTGCCGTGTCTGGGGTATTTTTGTCTTTTTGGATAGGCGCCCTATACTCGGTTTTCGCTCTTTTGTCGCAAAAAGTGGGTTTGAACTTGGGGGGTAAAAAACTTACAATTAAGAGTGAAGTTCCATTTGTTCCGTTTATGTTTCTCGGATTTCTCTTAGCTTTTTGGTTTGGTTTTGACTTTCTTTCTATAAATGCGCTTATGGGGCTATAATTTTTATGGAAATTTCTGATAACAAAAAAAGTGCTAATAAAGCGGGGTTTACCCTCATAGAGATGCTTGTTGTTCTTTCTATTTTTTCTTTTATCGCAGTTTCTCTCTTTGTAAAAAACTCATCTTTCAACTCAAATGTCACTTTGACAAATCTTGCCTATGAAGTGGCTCTTTCTATAAGGCAAGCTCAGGTATATGGGCTTTCTGTTAAAAATTTTGATACTGGGGCAGGACAATCCTTTGCTGTTGGCTATGGAGTAAATTTTGATGCGGATAATAATGTAGATTATATTTTTTATGCTGATAGCAACGAAGACGGTTATTATGATCCCCCAAACGAGCTCGTTGAGACTTTTTCTCTAAGAAGAGGTAATATTTTGGAAAAATTTTGTGCCACAGAATCTATATCTGGGGTGGATAGGTGCTCAGATACAGGAGAAATATCAAAGCTTGATATATCTTTCAAAAGACCAAATCCTGATGCCATAATAAGGACGGACCTTCTTGGCTACTCATATAGAAGAGCCACTATTTTTCTTGTTTCCCCAGAAGGTAAGTCTAGAATGATAGTGGTGCGTGATAGTGGACAAATATCAATAGAACAACCACAACCAATCCAATAATACTCAAATGAACAAACTTTACTTCAAAAAAGATAACGGGTTTACCCGCACACTACAAGATGGCATTGTGCAAACATGGTTTTTGTTAAAATCTATATCAAAAGTGTTTAAGATGAATCAAATTGACAACACCACACATAATAATGCACAGAAAAAACCGATGCCATCTTTAGTGTCCGGTTTCACCCTAATAGAAATCATGGTTTCTGTGGCCGTTTTTTCTATTGTTATGACCATTTCTTCCGGCTCTCTTTTTTCTGTTTTGGACGCCAATGCCAAATCTCAATCTCAAAAATCTGTGATGAATAACTTAAACCTAGCCCTTGAAGGTATGAGTAGAAATATAAGAGTCGGCACAAATTATCACTGTGGTTCTGGTGGCAACCTTTATGACAAAGCGGATTGCCAAGACGGAGCTGAACTTTTTGCTTTTGAGGGGCCATCCGGTGATGTAAATGTCTCTGGCGATGAAGTTGTTTATAAGCTAGATGGCTCCGCAATAATGCGCTCTACAAATGGTGGGGGTTCATATACCGCCATCACAGCGCTTGAAGTAGTGGTTGAGGATTTGAAGTTTTATGTCACAGGCACATCTGCCACAGATGTATTGCAACCTCGGGTTATTATTGTGGTCGTAGGATATGCTGGAGTACAAGAAAAAATAAGAACTGATTTTAATATACAAACATCAGTATCTCAAAGACAACTTGATATATAAATTATGACAAAAAAAGTCAACAAAAAAGCAAGGCGTTTACGTACGGGGCTTACACTTATTGAAACACTTGTGGCTATATCTGTTCTTATGGTCGCTGTGTCTGGGGCGCTCTCGCTTTCATACAAAAGTTTATCCTCTGCCTCTTTTGCCAAAGACCAAATCACTGCATATTATTTGGCCCAAGACGGCATGGAAAGTATAAAAAACATAAGAGATGAAAATCTTTTACGCGGGAGAAATTGGATGGTTGGCTTATCTGGCACATGTCACAACAACAACAAATGCAAAGTTGACCCAATAGATCTGACAGTGAGCTCCTGCTCGCAAACATGTGAACCACTACGCTTTGATGAAGAAAGTGGCCTTTATGGATATAGCTCTTCTTGGCCAGAGTCCATCTATATACGAGAGATATCTCTTATAAAAACAACTGACGATGAAGAGCTTTTGGTGGTGGAAATCAGGTGGAGAAGTGGGGGTATAGATAAATCTTTTGTGGTTAAAGAAACTATTTTTGATTGGTATGATGACTAATAACAAAGAAAAAAGAGGAATGACTTTACTTATTGCGGTGTTGACCGCCGGAGTTTTACTCTCCATAAGTCTTTCAATTTTCAATATAGCTATTAAAGAGATTATTATTTCATCAACTGGCAGAGAATCTCAGGTAGCTTTTTATGCGGCAGATAGTGGTATAGAATGCGCTTTGTATTGGGATATCAGGAAAGCAGAGTTTGAGGAGGCAGGAGAAGCGCGTATAGAATGTGCTGGGGATGATATTAGGTCAGATGGGCCACTGCATGTTTTTACATTTAATATTCCAGATTCTCCGGCGTGTGTGGAGGTCAGTGTAGACAAAAGGGGCACCGATGGGTATGCCACTATCATAGAATCAAGGGGTTATAATTCTTGTGATAGTGATAACCCTAGAAGGACAGAAAGAGGTGTTCGTCTGAAATATTAAGCATGATGGACTTAAAAAATATCCGAGAAAAGTACGAAGTGTTAAAAAAAGAGGTGGCGCGCCACCAGTATCTTTACCACAACCAAGATGTGCCGGAGATTTCCGATGAAGCCTATGATGCGCTTTTGCGTGAGCTTCTTAATATTGAAGCAAAATATCCGAGAATTAAAACAACTGATAGCCCAAGTGAGAGAATCGGCGGGGATGTGCTATCAGAGTTTCTAAAAGTGCCTCACAAAGTGAAGCAGTGGTCCTTTGACAATGTTTTTAACTTTGATGAGCTTGAGGATTGGGAAACAAGAATCAAAAAGATTTTGAAAGAAAAAGGATTTGATACAAACAAGATAGAATATATCGTAGAAGAAAAGATCGATGGGCTAAAAGTAGTTCTCCAATATGAAAATGGATTGCTAAAAATCGGCGCTACTCGTGGTGATGGGCAAGTGGGAGAAAATATTACCCAAAATCTAAAAACAATACAAAGCATTCCTCTAAATATTTATAAAAATATAAATTTAGTAGCAGTGGGAGAGGCGTGGATGTCAAAAATTGAATTGGAGAGAATAAACAAAGGAAAGCAAAAAGAAGGCTTGCCTATTTTTGCCAACACAAGAAATGTTGCCGCGGGGGCATTGCGTCAGCTGGACCCCAAAATATCAGCTAGCAGGAAACTTTCTTGTTTTACTTATGATATAGATTTTTTTGATGCCAAAGATAAAAACATAAAAAACCCAAAAACCCAGAAAGAAGAGCTTGAAGCACTCGCATCTCTTGGGTTTAGAGTAAATAAAAACTATAAACTTTGTAAGAACGTAGATGAGATAGAAGATTTTTATAAAAAATCCGTAAAAAGTGGTAGAAATGCCGATTATGGAGTGGATGGTTTGGTTATAAAAGTAAACGATATAAAAATGCAAGAAGCGCTTGGATATACTGGTAAGTCTCCGCGTTTTGGTATTGCCTATAAATTTCCAGCAGAACAAGTAACAACAAAAGTGGAAGACATAGTGTTACAGGTAGGGAGAACTGGTGTTATTACGCCTGTTGCTATGCTTACCCCTGTCCGGGTGGCAGGGTCAGTAGTCTCTCGGGCCACACTTCACAACGAAGATGAAATAAAACGACTGGATGTTAGAGTTGGGGATACGGTTATTTTGCAAAAATCCGGAGATGTCATACCGGATATTGTGCGAGTTTTGGTTACAATGAGGACTGGCAAGGAGAAGTCGTATAGATTCCCAAGTGCTCTGCCAGAGTGTGGGGGCGACGGTAGGATAGAGAAAATACCCGGTCAGGTGGCGTACAGATGTGTAAATAAAAATTCGTATGTTCAAAAAAGAAGAAAATTTCATCATTTTGTGGGCAAGCACGCCTTTGATATAGATGGTATGGGTCCCAGAATAATAGACGCACTTTTGGAGAGCAATCTTGTCTCCCGCTTTTATGATATTTTTACATTAAAAAAAGGAGATTTATTGGAGCTTCCCAGGTTTGGCGACAAGCTTGTAGACAATCTGCTTTCGGCTATAGAAAAGGCGAGAAGTGTCACTTTTTCTAGATTTATAGTATCACTCTCCATTTTACAAGTGGGAGAAGAAACAGCCATTGATTTGGCGAAACATTTTGGCAGTTTTGGGAATTTTCAAAAAGCTAGCTTAGAAGAGCTAGAAAATATAGAAGGTGTTGGTCCCATAATAGCAAGTGAAATAAAAAAATGGTTTGCCGATAAAGATAATCAAAAAACGATAAATGGGCTTTTGAAAGAGGTAAAAATTAAAAAAGATGAGACAACGAGCTGGGGAGTATTGGGTGGTTTAATTTTTGTTATTACTGGTACATTGCCCTCACTTTCACGCGATGAGGCAAAAGAGTTCATCAGAAAAAATGGTGGCAAGTCTGCGAGCTTGGTCTCAAAAAATACAGATTACGTGCTTTCGGGGGAGAATGCCGGCTCCAAATACGATGAGGCGATTAAACTTGGTGTAAAAATAATATCGGAAGAAGAATTTTTGAAGATGATTAGATAATTTTGAATAATGGGCCTGAGTAACTTAAATAATGGGGTAGCTTACTAAATATTATCATATTATCATTTGTGAACAGCTGTTCACAAATGATAATATCTTATACTGATCCAAGTGTTCTAAATGATAGTAAATTTTTAAATATTTGAAATAAAGATACCGGAGCTTGCGCGCTGTCACTGGATTACTCCGCACGATTTTGCTTACCCACCGAAACTTTAGTGAAGGTGGGAGTGAAGGAGGGAGGAGTGCGCGTCCCGTACAAAGTGCTGGAGGGGAGACTTGAACTCCCATGAGGTTGCCCCCACAGCATTTTGAGTGCTGCATGTATACCAATTTCATCACTCCAGCACTTTGTACGGGATAAATCTACAAACTCTGCTCCGTATGAAGCTTGCTTTCATTCGGGGTTTCGCCACTCGCCCCTATCTTTGTAGTGTAGCCAAAAAACGGCCAAAAATCAATTTAACCCAAGACTTCTGTGTGTTAAAATATAGCCATAAATAGTAAGATTTATCCCGTTAGAAATCTATGTTAGCAATGGTAGTATATAGGTACGGGAGTTTAATTACCAAAATAATATTAGTAAATTGCTGATTCTTAATTTCTAATGGAATGTCCAAATTTTATAATGATTCAATCTTCTGGATTGAAGTGGAGAAGATAAAACCAAATCCATACCAACCTCGCACTGAGTTTGATGAAGCCAAACTTAAAGACCTCGCATCATCTATACGCCAGTATGGCGTGCTTCAACCACTTGTTGTTACTAGGAAGGAGATTGTGAAGGAAGATGGTATCACAAGCGAGTATGAGCTTATAGCCGGCGAGAGGAGACTGCGAGCCTCAAAGATGGCTGGTCTTTTGCAGGTGCCAGTCATAATCAGAAGCTCGGAAGAAGATTCAAGGGTGAAGTTAGAGCTTGCTATTATTGAAAACCTTCAAAGAGAAGATTTAAATCCGATAGACAGAGCTATTGCCTTCGGCAGACTTGCTGAGGAGTTTAATTTTAAGCATGCCCAAATCGCCGAAAAAGTAGGCAAAAGCAGGGAATATGTTACAAACACCATAAGACTTCTGATGTTGCCAGAGGATATGAAGAACGCTCTTGCGGGGGGCAGTATTTCAGAAGGACACACAAGACCACTTCTTATGCTTATTGACAGACCAGAAGAACAATCCACTCTTTTCAAAGAAATCATACACAAAAAACTAACTGTTAGAGAAGCCGAAGGCATAGCTAGACGCATTGCCTATGACAGGGTCCGCAAAAAAGAAAGAGCCATTACGCCGGATATAGTGGAGATCGAGGGGAAGCTCTCGGAGTCTTTTGGTACCAGAGTGCTTGTAGAGCCAAAAGATGTGGGTGGCAAAATCACCATAGAATTTTTCTCAGACGATGACCTTAGGCATCTTCTTGATGTTTTGGACAAAGTATCAAAAGAAGGCCAAAATGGCGGCATGAAAGATGTTGCCAAAGAGAAAGTGGTAGCAGAAGAGATATTGGATACAAAACAAGAAGTGGCTGTTGAAGATAGCGCGCCCGTTGATGACAGATCCGGTGATGAGAAAAAAGAGCAGGAAGACGAAGACCTTTATGGTCTTGATAAATTTTCTATTTAGTTTTTTTGTCTTTTTGGGTGAGATAAGAGCGAATTTTCTTTTTGGCAAAAGTGGTTTTTGTGTACTCTAACCACCTCCTGCTTGGCGTGGCTGTCTTTTTTGTTTGGATTTCTACAATATCACCATTTATAAGCTTGCTATTAAGCGGAGCAATCTTGCTATTTATTTTTGCGCTAGCTGTTTTATCTCCCACATCAGAATGTATGGCATAAGCAAAATCCAAAGGACCAGAGTCTATTGGCAAATCTATGACATCTCCTTTTGGGGTAAAAACAAAGATTCTTTGGTCGAAGTAGTCTCTTTTTAAGCTCTTCAAAAATTCATCGGCTCTTTCTATTTCACTTTGAGTTTTGGCAAACTCGCGTAGCCATTCCATACTTTCGTCTTTATGCTTGCTTTTACCTCCTGTCTCTTTGTAGTTTACATGGGAGGCGATACCGTATTCTGCTTCTCTATGCATTTCTTCGGTGCGTATTTGTATTTCCACAATACCTCCTTCTCCGGTGAAAACTGTGGTATGCAAGCTTCGATACCCGTTTGATTTTGGGAAAGCGATATAATCTTTTATACGTTTTGGCAAAGGTCGCCACTTGCTGTGCACCAGCCCGAGGACTTGATAACAAGTTGGTATATCTTTGACTATAACACGCAGTGAAGAAAGGTCGTATATTTTATCTATATCCATGCCATGTTTCAGAAGCTTTCTGTACAAGCTGTAAGTATGTTTTATTCTATAATCTGTTTTTATATCCACAATGCCTTCTTTGGCCACCATCTTTTTTAATGATTTCAAAATGTCTTCCAATTTTTTGACCGTTTCTTTGCTTTTGGATTTTAATATCTCCCGCACTTCCAAATATTTATTTTTTTCAAGATGCATAAAAGCCAAATCTTCAAGCTCTCCTTTCATGGAGCCGATACCGAGTCTGTGTGCAAGGGGGGCGTATATTTCCATTGTTTCAAGAGCAATTCTTTTTATTTTTTCCTCTGGGAGGGAGTCTAGAGTTTTCATGTTGTGAAGTCTGTCCGCAAGCTTTATGATGAGGATCCTCGGGTCTTTTGCAGTTGCTAAGAAAAACTTACGCAAACTCTCTACGTGTCTTTTTAGGCCTCTATATTCTACGGAGCTCAATTTTGTGACGCCAAGAACAAGATTTAGTATTTCTTCTCCGAATTCTTTTTTCAAGATTTCTGGTGTTAGTTTACCATCTTCTATGCTGTCATGAAGCAATCCTGCCGATATCACAGCGGGGTGCATTTTGAGTTGGGCTAGAGTTTTTGCAGTTTCAAATAGATGTTCAAAATAGGGGACGCCCGATTCGCGTAAATGTCCATCATGTGCTTTTTTTGCAGTTTCTATAGCTTTTACAATAATAGCTTCATCTTCTTTTGAAAGCTTATCTAAATATTTTGTTAACTCGTGTATTTCCATAATAGTAGCTATATATTGCCTCAGTTTTTAATTTTTAGCGAGTTTGTCTTGTCAAACAAAAAGCGCCCCGACCAAGGTCGGGGCGTGATAGAATCAGTTTCTGCGTTCGCGGTTGATGGGTAACCCGATAATCATCATGCTGGTTGCGCTGATTGCTGAGAGGAATAACATGAGATTACG
>CAYHGJ010000010.1:18726-21073 GCA_964356235.1 uncultured Candidatus Saccharibacteria bacterium
CGATAATCATCATGCTGGTTGCGCTGATTGCTGAGAGGAATAACATGAGATTACGAGGGGTTTTGTTCTCCCCAGGGAAAAACTTGTAAGTTAGCCACACAAGGAAAAAAGTGGCCGTAAAGAAACAAAACCACTGGCAGAATCCGATAAAGATATTCCACGCTACTGTCAGGTTTTTTTTACCCCGTGCGCCGATGGAATATGGGGTACTATTTGGCGTGGGGAATATCACGACCGGCTTAGTCATTTTTCTTCCTTTCTTTTATATTTATACACAAATAAACCCATCCTGTCAACAAGTGTATTTTATTCCCCAACTACTAACTATTAACTTTTATCTATTAACTTATGTGGATTGTGATTCGGGCAGGTTTTGTTAGAACATCTCTCCGGTATGGTTTTTGTGCCGAGCATCATGAGGGAACCACATAGTTTACAAATATTTCCTGTTGGTTTTGTTTTTATTATATTTTTACAATCTGGGTAGTTTGAGCATCCATAGAAAACACCAAATCGCCCTCTTTTTTCTGTCATTACTCCGATATTACAAATAGGGCATTTCACCCCAGTGGATCTCTTGGCTTTCTCCTCTTCGTCTTCTCTTATAAATTTACATTTTGGATAACGGGCACACGATATAAATTTTCCAAATCTGCCAATCCTCTCTACCAGTTCTCCCTCATTACATTTTGGACATTTTTCTCCTATTTCTTTTGGTCCTTCCATAGGGGCTCCTTCCATAGTTCGCGCTCCTGTGCAATCTGGGAACTTGGCGCAACTCATAAACTTACCATTTTTGCCGAGCTTGATGATCATCTTACCGCTACATATTGGGCACGAAAACTCTACCGGAGCGTCTCCGAGGTTTGTAATTTTCTCTATTTTGTCTTTTGCTTTTACATCTTTCAAAAATGGCGCGTAGAAGTCTTTCAGAGTTTTTGCGTACTCTCTTTTGCCATCTGCTATTTCATCAAGCTCGTCTTCCATTTCTGCAGTAAAAGTGTCACTAATATACTTTGTAAAATTTTCTTCCAAAAAAGTGCTGACCACTTCTCCGGTATCTGTCACTTTTAGACTTCTGCCCAATTTCTCGACATATCCTCTATCAGAGAGTGTTTTCATTATAGAGGCATAAGTAGAAGGTCTGCCAATGCCTCTTTTTTCAAGCTCTTTCACAAGTCCTGCTTCAGTGTAGCGGTTTGGCGGTTCTGTTTCTTTCTGCTCCGATGATATTTTTTGGAGGTCCAGTTTTTCGCCAACAGATACTTTTGGCACTTCTACATCTTCTCCACGCGCGCCCACATCAACAGTGAGCCATCCTGGGAAAAGGACTCTTGAACCATTTGTTTCAAAATCCGGTATTTTTTTATCTCCACTTTTTGGTGTTATTTCAGCTAGGACTTTTGTTCGCATCAATCTAGCCGAAGTCATTTGAGAAGAGACCACTCTTTGCCATATGAGTTCATAAAGTTTTTTTTGTTTTATATTTATACCTACGTTTCTTTTGCTTACGTCAGTCGGCCTTATAGCTTCGTGGGCTTCTTGGGCGCTTTTACTCTTACTTTTATAAAAAACTCCTTCGGCGTATTCTTTGCCATAATTTTTATTTATGTATTGAAGCACATTGGTTTGGAAATCTTGTGAGATGCTAGGACTGTCTGTTCTCATATATGTGATGAGCCCAGACTCGTAAAGCTTTTGGGCCACAGCCATTGTTTTTGACGGAGAAAACCCAAACCTTGTACTTGCGCTTTGTTGTAGAGTTGATGTTGTAAATGGGGGACGCGGTGCTCTCTTTGCCTCTGACTCCTTAATGTCTTTGATTATCCAGTCGCCAGTTTTACCTACATCTAAAATCCTTTCTACCTCGTTTTCTTCTTTTGGCTCTTCTGTGCACGTCAAAGTAAAAACTTCTTTATTTTTTGATTTTACATCTGCCTTAATAACAAAAAACTTTTCTGGAATGAAAGCTTTTATTTCTCTTTCTTTTTCCATTAAGATTCGTAGTGCCGGTGATTGTACTCTTCCAGCCGAAAGTCCATATCTCACCTTTTTCCATATAAGACCAGAAAGGTCATATCCCACAAGTCTGTCCAGGACTCTTCTTGCTTCTTGGGCCTTTCGCAGATTTTGGTCTATTTCTCTTGGGTGTTTTAGCGCTTCTAGTACGGCCTTTTGTGTTATCTCATAAAAAACTATTCTTTTTGAATTTTTGAGACCTGTTGCTTCTTCTATGTGCCATGCGATAGCTTCTCCTTCTCTGTCGGGGTCTGTGGCAAGAATAACTTCACTCGCACCTTTTGCGAGTTTTTTGATTTCTGCCACTATTTTGTCTTTACCTTTTGCA
>CAYHGJ010000011.1:0-20409 GCA_964356235.1 uncultured Candidatus Saccharibacteria bacterium
AAAAGAAAATATGATAATTTCTTTTGTTGTTCAAAAAACAAAATTCTTGCATGTTTATCCGCACACTAACTTTGCTATCGTTGCACAAGTGTTTTTATATTTAGGTTAAATAATAAATATTTTTTCATAACTACGTCAAAAGTTTCATAGACCAGACTTAGCAACAAAAACACAATAGCAAAGTTAGTGTGCGGATATATTCGATTTTCAATGTGCTCGGCATCAAGCATATAATTTATTATGTGCTCAAAACTTTCTTATTTGAAAGCCCTGCGTTAGCAAGGGCTTACAGGCTTACTATTATAGTCATACCACAAGCAAAGTCAACCCCTTGTACAATTAACCATATGAGGTGACAGATATGATAGATTGGGGTGACAAAGGTTAACTATTAACAAATATGGCAAACAAAAATCCCCAACTCTGCTTTGCGGAGTTAGGGAGAAAAAAACTACTTGATTCCCATTTTGGCGAGAGCCTCATTGAAAGAGAGCTTCTTCGTGGGAGCCTCCTCCGGCAAGTAGAGCATCGCACCCCTCTTGCAGGGTATACAAACAATTTTACCGGCCACATCCAGAGCCTTTACCGCCTCAACGGGGTCTTCTCCGAAATATTCACGAAATGCCCCGTTAAATCCACTGAATACGGCATGGATGCCCTTGGACTTGGGCGTCCGTAACTTCACCACTGCCTTCTTCACAAATTCTTCGTGAGTAAGTCTCTGGCTAGACCCCTCCCGGTCTTTCTTCTTGGCTGTCTTGACCATACTGTCTCCTTCATTCAAGATAAGGAATTTTTTCCTTGCTACTGTTTCGATACGCAACGACCGGTCACTTGCAAGAATATTGCAGATAAATTCTTGTCTCGTTTTACCAACAATATTATCGCGAATACGGCTAACCACCGCGGTCAAGTTAGCTCGACCGTCACTTTTAAGTAAGAATTCCAATGCAAGCAGTCTTATCACCCTCGACGAGGCTCTCATTTTGATAGATGCCATAGCCCCCTCCTTTTCTAACTCTAATATTAATGAGATTTACAAATTTGTCAATATGTCAATTAATCGATATATTCATTAGGTCTGATCAGTATCATAATATTGATCGCGATATTGATCAACGTAAGTAGAGACATAAATACACACGTAGTGACCAGAACAACTATACCCCGCACCATTTTTTAAAAAAGGTAGTGCTTGGTTAAGAAATTTATAGTCACTCCTCCCCACCTTCGGCAGGTTTTAGTCTAAACCCCGGTACTGAATGCTTCGCATTAGTACAGGGTTAAGAAAAATATGGTCGCCTATCGACTTCCTATTTTTCTAAATATACTGAAATTCTTCAAAAACCTTTTGGAACAATTCAATAGCTCTTTTTGCTTCTCTTTGTGTTAATACAAAGTCAGATGAGCCATGAGCAATCCTGTTTCTTATTTTGTGCGCCTCCCAAGCATCATCGAGTGTAGTAAAGTCGCTTTTTTCTATATTTTTCATCCTCTCACCAAGATTTTCGCCGTCATACCCCATGCGCTTTACAAGTTCATCTAGTATTGTGTCCGCCTCGAGTATGCCCGCTTTCCAGTCATTTGGATTTGTGGAATCAAGTTTCCCCAAAATAGTTTGCCAATGCTCACGTGCAGGAGAAACCACTTCACTCTCATCAGTCTCTTCTTGTTTTTTATATTTAGCATCCTCCCCTTCTATCAGTTTGTTTCTTTTGGAACGCACCACAAGGACCCCAATGAGCAAAACTAGAGAAACGCTCCACCCTACCGTACGAAGCCAAAAATAAAAATAATCCCAAGCTGTCTTAAAGTAACTCTCCACATCTCCACCAGAGACAAACTGATACACTTTGGTAAAAATATATTCTAAATCTATAAAAAAAGGATTCTCCATATAAACTAAATTATAAACTATTTCTCCCCAAGGAAATCCTTGCCGGCAGAAAAGAGCCAGTCTTCCTTCATATGCGGGGCCATGAGTTGAAAACCAAGTGGCAAAGAAACACCGTCTCTCTCAACATTGCCACTTGGCAAACTTATAGCCGGGATTTTGGCAATGTTTGCGGGCACTGTAAAAATGTCAGAAGCATACATAGCCAAAGGGTCTTTTGACTTTTCTCCTATTTTAAAAGCCGGCGTTGGGGTAGTGGGCATGGCCACAAAATCCACCTTTTCAAACGCTTCCAAAAATTCATCTGTTATTTTCCTGCGAGCAAGAGTGGCTTTACCATAATATGCATCATAATAACCGGCGGAGAGAACATATGTGCCCAAAATAATCCTCCTTCTTGCCTCCACTCCAAACCCTTCTGCTCTGGTATTTAGATAATCTTGGAGCAAATTTTCACCATCTTTGTGATATCCATATCGCACTCCATCAAAACGCGCTAGGTTTGATGAGGCTTCGGCTGGCAAAATAATATAATAGACTGCAAGAGAGTACTCTACGGACGGCAATTCTATTTCTTTTATCAGATAACCAAGTCCTTCCATTCTTTTTATAGAATCTTCAAAGTTTGAGATGACATCTTTATCTATGCCGGGAAGTTTCAATATATGATGTGGCACCCCGATCACTCCCTTTTTACCAACCATCTCTCTCTTTGGAAAATCTTCTTCATCAACGGTTGTGGAATCCATTTTATCTTTGCCTTTTATGATATTGTGCACTATCTCCACATCAGAAACACTTTTGCCAAACGAACCAATACAATCAAGTGAAGAACCAAGAGCAATAAGCCCATAACGAGAGACCGCGCCGTATGTTGGTTTCAAACCAACAAGTCCACAAAAACTTGCCGGTTGTCTTATGGACCCGCCGGTATCAGAACCCAAAGCAACATAAACAGAGCCCATAGCGACACTCGCAGCAGACCCACCTGATGAGCCCCCAGGCACACGCGTGTCATCTAGCGGATTTTTGGTGACACCGTAGGCAGAATTTTCAGTAGAGCTTCCCATGGCAAATTCATCACAATTTGTCCTGCCCACAAACACCGCCCCGGCCTCTTTTAGTTTCTTTATGACTGTGGCGTCATATATAGCTTTGTGGTTTTCCAAAATACGAGAGGATGCAGAAGATATTTTACCCTCTATCAAAATATTGTCTTTGATGGCAATGGGTATGCCATAAAGCGCCTTCCCCACTTTTGCTTTATTCGCGCCATCAATCTTCGCGTCATCAAAAACTTCGAGATACGCGTGGATATCCTTATTTTTTTCTTTTATAACCTCGAGTGATGCCTTTAATAAATCCACAGAGTTCAACTCTCCGCTAATTTCTGCCAAAAGAGCATCTTTAATATTTGTTTCAATAATCTTCATTAAAGAATTTTTTTTACTTTTATATAGTCTCCCTCCTTACGAGGCGCAAGGTCCAAAATCTTTTTGGTAAAAAACCCGCTTTCATTTATATTTTCATCTTCTCTGAAAACGTTTTTCAATATCTCTTCGTTTTTAGTGGAAACATCTGATATTTCTTTGACTTGCTCCACATAGCCCAAAATAGACCCCAGTTCTTGGGTCATTTTTTCCATCTCTTTCAGGGAGAGTCTTATTCTTGCAAGATCAGCTATTTTTTTAACCTCCTCTTTACTAATCATACTAACTTATAATATCACGGATTTACCGCACCCAAAAACCGTATCTGCCTTACCCCGAATGTGAACGCTGTGCTTCAATCGCCAATTTTAATACCAGAAGATATTTGAAAGTGACTATAAACTGAAAAAATCACCATACCTTATTTTCAAGGGCATGGCGACTTTTCACATACGGGGTTTTATTTTTTAGCTATATTATATTTTCCGTCCTTTTCTTTTTTGAAATATTTGGAATCTTGGAGATTTACCAATATAGTATTAGGCTTAACATATCTTTCTTTAAGCACTTTGTCTATTATTTCATCTTTAAACAGAGGCCCATCTTTTTTCAAAATCTCTTTTATGACTTCTTTGACAATACCAGTTTTATAGCCCCACTCAGACAGAGCATAAAGTCCTCTGCCAACAAGAACAAACCTCTGGTCTTTTATAAGCTCGTTATGGCAAGTGGCCACATGTGCTCTTTTTTCAAAAAGTTTGCTTATTCTATCTGCCACTTCACGAAAATGCATAGGGGAGCCGTGCTGTCTTATAACTAGATATGCGTAATCCCTTATGCCCTTTGCCTTCACATTTGGAGATTCGGTAGCGCCCCATTCGCCTAGTGGATTTTTGCTAATTCTCTTTGAGAGAGACATCCATCTTTTTACAACTTGTTCATCTTTATATTTATCAGAAACATCTTTAAGATGATTCATAAACTCTTTCAACATTTCGCCCTCTGGTATCAAACTATCATCAGGAAGATTCTCGTAAAGTTTTTTTAGTGAGTCTTCAATTTTCTTAGAAAGATTCTCATCAACATACCACCTGTGTTTCAAATCATCATCTTCTTTTCTCTTTTTAAAAGCTTCTCCAAGCACAAGCATAAAGTGGACATGGTTTTGCACCGATTTATCATCGGAAATAAAATCCAAAAAATCCACTTCTGGCACAAGACCCCCATAAGAATCCAAAACTCCTTCAAGTTCCTTAAAGGCCTCCTTTTCTTTTTTATAAACTTCTGATTTTAATATGTTAGCAAGAGAATATTTTTCTATTTGTCGCACCCTTTCTCTTGTTATATTGTATTTCTGACCAATAGCTTCAAGAGTCATCTTATCAAAAGAATCAAGACCATAACGCTTGGTTATGACATCTCTTGCTCTCTCTGGGAGTACAGAAACAAGCCTCTTTGTGACTTGTTTTGGTTTTATGGAAAGTACTGCTTTTTTTGCCATAGTATTATTTATAATAATTGCTTTTTAAATTGTTCAAATTTTGCGCTTCCATACCCTTTGCCCGTTTTTAGGTCAATTCATGATTGGTAGCTAGACAGAACTTTATCACTATTACCAAAATAAGTCAATGGCAAAGGCAATATCCGGATTTAGGCCTCAAAATAAGTACATTAGGACACATACCAACAAGCAAGCACATTAGGACACGATAATATTTATGACCCTTTTGGGCACATAAACTATCCTCTTGACCTCTTTGCCTACTATTTTCTCAGCAATCTTTGGATCTTCTTTGCATAAAGCAAGGACATCATCAGCACTCATTCCATATTTTGCTCTTATCATACCCCTTGCTTTACTATTTATCTGCACGGCAATAGAAAACTCATCATCTTCAATCATTTTCTCATCATATTTTGGCCATTCCTCTTGGTGTATAAATAAGTCTTCACCCAACAAGTGCCAAATCTCCTCCGACATATGAGGGGCAAATGGAGCTAACACTTTCAAAAAGATCTTATATGTTCTTTCTGATAACCCGCCATTTTTTTCCACATCATTTACAAAAACCATCATAGCGCTTATGGCGGTATTAAATTTGAATTGCTCAATATCTTCTCCCACTTTTTTAATAAGTTTGTGAAGTTTTTTATTTATTTCTTCCCCATCATTTTCAACTATTTTTTCTTGCAGTTTCCACACTCTTTCCAAAAATCTCCTAAGACCACTTATGCCACCAAGATCCCATGGGTATTGTCCCACTTCATTGTATGGACCCAAGAATGCCAAGTACATTTTCACCGTGTCTGCCCCCACTTGCTCAACATTTTTATCCGGGTCCACCACATTCCCCTGCGACTTTGACATTTTGGCACCGTCAGGCCCAAGCACAAGTCCCCTGTTCATCCTCACTTTATATGGCTCGCTTTCACTCACGAGCCCCATATCAAACAGTGCTTTGTAGAAAAAGCGAGAATAAAGAAGATGCATAGTGGTGTGCTCCGCCCCTCCTGAATATTTTTGCACCGGCATCCATTTCTTTTGTTTTTTTATACTAGAAAATTCATCTTCATTTCGAGAGTCAAGATATCGCAAAAAATACCAAGATGAGTCCACAAAAGTATCCAGTGTCTCCACTTCCGGCGTAAACCCTTCACCAAATATTTTCTCAACCCTTTCTTTTAATTCAAAAGAGCGAGCAAGTGGTGCTGTGCCATCTGGTTTAAAATCTATATCGGTGGGCAACAACCAAGGTAAATGCTCCTCTGGTATGGGTACCGCCTCGCCTTTCTCATTATAAACAATAGGTATGGGACAACCCCAATATCTCTGTCTGCCGACAGACCAGTCTCGAAGTTTGTAAGTAGTTTTCATCTCTCCGCCGGCTTTTTCTGTGAGCTTTTCTTTGGCAACACCGCTTTCAAGCCCATCAAATTCTCCGGAGTTTATGAGGGTTCCATCGCCCTCATACACTTCTTCTTTTGTCCCTTCTTCACTTTTTATAACCTCTTTGATAGGTAGTTTATGTTTTTTTGCAAAAGCAAAATCCCTCTCATCATGCGCCGGCACGGCCATAACAGCCCCTGTACCATAACTTGCCAAACAATAATCAGCTATAAACACCGGCAAAACTTCTTTTGTTATTGGGTGTACCGCCTTAATACCGACAAGCTCTACACCCGTTTTGTCTTTACCCTGCGACATCCTCTCAAGCTCTTTTTTACCAGATGTTTCTTTTTGATACTTTCTAACTTCATTTATATTTTCTATTTCACCAGACAACTTTTCTAGAAGAGGATGCTCTGGGGCAAGCACGATATAAGTAACGCCCATAAGAGTATCAGCTCTAGTCGTAAACACTTTTATTTTCTCTTTTTTTCCTTCTATATTGAAACTAATTTCCGATCCCTCTCTCTTCCCGATCCAATTTCTCTGAGAATTTTTTATTTCCTCTGGCCAATCTAGTCCATCCAATCCAGAAAGTAGTTTTTCTGCATAGTCTGTAATCTTCAAAAACCACTGTTTCATTTTTTTTGTCTCCACATCCGCTCCACATCTTTCGCACTTACCAGAAATCACCTGCTCATTTGCAAGCACCGTCTGACAAGACGGGCACCAATTTACCTCCCCCTCTTTTCTATAAGCCAATTCCCTTTTGAAAAATTCCAAAAAGAGCCATTGTGTCCATTTGTAGTATTCCGGCTGTGAAGTTATAACTTTGCGAGACCAATCAAAAGAGTTGCCCATCCTTTCAAGTTGCCCCGTCATATACTCAATGTTTTCGTTTGTCCACACTGCAGGGTCAAGATTGTTTTTTATGGCAGCGTTCTCTGCTGGAAGCCCAAAAGAATCAAAACCAATAGGGAAAAGTACATTGAAGCCTTGCATTCTCTTTTTGCGAGCAAAAATATCAGGCACAGCAAAAGCGTACCAATGCCCTATATGGAGATTGCCCGATGGGTATGGATATTCCACTAATAAATAATAGTTTCCCGCATCCTTTTTTTCATCCGGAGTGTTATAAATCCCCGCATCACTCCATGCTTTCTGCCATTTCGCTTCTATATCTTTGTGGTCGTACACCAAAGGTGTATTAGACTTGTGGTCGTACCCTCCCATTTATATTTAATCTATATACTTTGTTGGCTCTGGATAAAGCTCTGGGTCTATCGTCCTTTCGAAGCAATATCTGCCCGCGTCATGCTTCCAGTTCTCTCCGCCAGAGATGGCCCCCTTTGAAGGTACAGCCATATCATAGTTTGACCCATAATAATTGTAACCATATTCATACCCGATAGGTGTTTCTAGGTTGAAGTCTGTGCAAATCTCAAATGTCAGGTTGCCCTTTTTTTGATACTCATATGGCGCCCCTGTTTCTTGGTCAGTCGGTACATCATTCCCGCGTAGTGGATCATCCAAATCATCAAGTTTTGCTGGCAAAACTCTTTTCACTTGCCAGTAGGATAGAACATTTGACTGTATACTTTGCAAATCGGAAACTTTTTCAGAGTCAAATCTTAGCTTCCTATGTTTTGTTGGAGAACCAATATAAACAAACCCAAAAACAATAGAGGCGACAACAAGTATGCTTGCAACAGTAGCAAATATTTTCCTATGGGAGCTTGGCATATCTTTTTTCAAATCATAAAGATAATACCAAAAGACAAGCCCGAGGATAGCGACAATAGAAACTACTTTCAGTGCAAAGCGTGTGGTGATCTCTCCTCCCAAAAATGTGTTTATGAGCATGATGAGGTCTATACCTATTGCCACGCCTGCCACAAACAAAGTAAGGTATGTCAGCCACTTTCTAACTGGGAGATTTTTCTTTTCTGGATTTACCAAAAATCCTTTATTTATTATGGAAGTAATAAAAAGGTGCACAGGAAATATCACAAAGAGTGTGGCTATTGCCATGCGCACACCTGATGAGTACGGATTGTAATACCCATAAACCATTCTGCCAGAAACAGCGTCAGGAAATGCAATATTTATAATCTGAAACAAAAGAGTCAAAAGTGAAATCGTGGATGCGTATAAGGTCACAATAAGAGCAAGCTCCAAAAAGAAATCTTTTGGAGTCGTGTGTGGTTTGAATACTTGTGTCTGGTCCATAAAATAAAAATTAGTTATTAATATTCTTAACAAACGAAATAATACAATACATATTATCACTAAAATAGCGCCGAATCAAATGGGTATATCGCTAATATCCTTATTTTAAGCCATTTTTAAATAGTGAGGGTTGACGAAATTGAAAAAAATACGAGAAATGCTTGACTAATTTTTATAGTATGTTAGTATATAGGGACTAACGTGTAGTTAGGGTATCACAGTTCTTTTAGGAAAAAACAAGAAACGAAAAACGGAGGCAATGTGAGAATTCACTCTCCGCCCGCAAGGGCAACTCTGGGGATTACCATTTGCATCGGCACAACCGGCACGACGGCGTCGGCCTGAAGCGAGGCGACGCCGGCCACAAAAGCCCCCTTCAATTGTGAGGGCGGACGGGCCAGAGAGGGGTCCGAAGAATAAGTGAAACCTCTCAAACTTCGGCGCGAAAGCGCGAAACCAGAGCGTGGAGGTCAAATGCCGCGTTAAAAGCATCGCGCACCGTGAGGGTGCCGCGGCCGGTCTATAGCTCGTATCTGACCGGACATAAAAAAATGCGGACGAGCACGACGCGGAGACCAACCTGCCCTATCCTAGACAGGAACGACGCGCAAGCGCCAAACAGGGGGAACGAGGTTAGTCTCAACACGACTCTCTCTCGGCATAAGGAGGATTCCTCCTCCTGGCATGCCGAGCCACAATGATTCGAGAGCCACACGATCGTGCTCTCGAATAGAGGCCGCCGAAGAGGCGGGGAGGTGATGGTGGAGAAGAAGAGGCTTGCCATGCTCTTTCCGCTCCACCCCGGTTGATCAGCAGTAAGATCGACCGGTAGGGTATGATGTTCGTCTGGTAAAAGCCAGAGAGGTGGGTCCTTCAAAAACCCAAACCTCGTTGGGACCAAGAGTCCCAAGGCAAAAAACCGACGAATGTCGTCCCAACAGAGGCGGGGCTCGATCGCCCCACCTACTGAGACCTGGGGTCCGGAGGAAAGGGGGCTTTCCAAAGCACCACCTCCCTCCGGACCCGTTTCAGCTTCTTGTTTTCTTGTTTTTCCTTTCGCGCCCTACGGGCGCGAAAAACAAAGCGCCCTATCCTTAACCGGAGGCGCTTTTTTCGTTCCAAACCCCCACAGGTCCGACCTATGCCATAGGTCGGACCTATGTAGTCGCAAAATATTGTGGATAACTTACGAAGGCCTTGCCTTCGTAATATTGCCTTCGTAATACTAAATTTTAAACTCTATAATATCCCCGTCTTTCACCACATACTCCTTCCCCTCCGTTTTGACCAAACCTTTCTCACGAGCTTTTGCATATCCACCGTTATCAACCAAGTCTTTCCAGTAAATCACTTCTGCGCGTATAAACTTATCTTTAAAATCTGTATGGATTGCCATACCAGCAACAGGCGCGGTCGAACTATTTTTAATAGTCCAGCTTCTAGTCTCGTCCTCCCCTGTTGTAAAATAATTTATAAGTCCAAGAGTTTTAAATCCTTCACAAATAAGATTGTTTATTCCGTCATCCTGCGCTCCAAGCTCGTTGCGAAAAGCATCCTTTTCTTCTCCCTCCAAATCTTTCAGCTCCTCTTCTATTTTTGCATCCACCAAACAATAATTTGATTTTGAGCTAACTAAAAAATCCATAAGTTTCTCATATCTTTCATCTTGCACCTCGTCTAAATTCACCGCTCCAGCCTTTTTGTTTAAAACATAAATTATCGGTTTTTCAGAGAGAAGATTTAAGAGCTTGGATGTGGCTTTTTCCTCCACTGATAATCCCGCCGTATTTGCAAGCTGTCCATTTCCCAAAACAATCATCAGTTTTTCTAAAACCAACTTTTCGGCAATAGCTTCTTTTTTGCCCGCTTTTACATCTTTATTTATATTTTCAAGTCTTTTTGAAACAGTCTGCAAGTCACTAAGTATCAGTTCTAGGTTTATAACAGAAATATCTTCAATCGGGTCCACCTGTCCCGCCACATGCACCACATTTGTATCATCAAAAATACGCACCACCTCTGCGATTGCATCTACCTCTCTTATATTTGAAAGAAATTTATTACCAAGCCCCTCACCAACAGAGGCCCCCTTTACAAGTCCCGCAATATCCACAAATTCTATGACTGCTGGGATTGTTTTTTTTGAATTTGATAGGGAAGTGAGAATCCCCAGTCTTTCATCAGGTACGGGAACAATACCCACAGACGGATCAATGGTGCAAAATGGATAATTTTCCGCAGGCACCGCCTTTTTGGTAAGCGCATTAAAAAGCGTTGATTTACCGACATTTGGCAAACCTACAATTCCGATTGAAAGTGACATTATAATTTAAGAGTTATTAGTTAGTAGATATTAGTTAGGATCATGAATTTACCAATACCCCAACTCTTAACTTCTAGCTTTTATCTAACATTCTTTTGAGCTCGTCTTGACGCTCCTTCATCACACTCATAGTGGCACTCATTTGGTCTTCTCCCCTGTCCATTCTTTTTTTGACTTCCTCCCCTATTTGGTTAAAAAAATCGGGGTTCTTTTCTATTATGTTAAGTATTTTTTCTTGCTCTTCCTTTGGCACATCTTTTAGCTTGCTTTCAATCATTTTTCTAAGTAAAAAATTCTCCAACATAGTACTCGGGATTATATACTAAAATGCCCCGCCGTAAAAGTACGGCGGGGCATTTTTTCCAATCAACATTTATTCCCCGTCTATTGGCTGTCCTTTTTCTTGAAGTAGTAATACCAAGTGAGATACCCGGCAAGCAACAAAAGTGCTAACCAAAACCACCAACTTGTCCCAACTTCGCTAAAGAAAGCTCCGGCCAAAGATGCGGCAGCGGCTTGATTTTCATTTGTATTTTCAAGACCAGCCAAGTCACCAAGTTCGTTTGGCAAGGTTGTCTCTTCTACAAGACCCTCACCACCAGTTGCCCCTGTGCCTGTTGTCAAAGTCGTGCCAGCTTCCGTGCCACCCGTGCTTCCTGTACCACCAGTCTCACCACCACCAGTTGTTGGTGGAACAAAAGCCACACTTCCACCACCAGTTGTACCCCCTGTGCCACCAGTTGCTCCTCCAGCATTAACACCAAATGAGTTTAGCCCGCCCACAGGACCATTGCCAGCCGGACCTCCACCGCTTCCTCCTCCACCGCCACCATCATCATCTTCCTCCGCAGGAGTAGTTCCGTTATATTGAATATTCATCACTATCGGACTTGCCTCCGCATTTCTAGCCAAATCAGTAGCGCTTGCTTTTATACAATAATCACCAACACCCCCCGGCGTCCAGTTGTAATCCCAGACGAAAGGCAAAATACCAGTATCTGCATTTTCTATTTGAGTGATTTCACTAAACTCTCCACAAGAAGCTGGTATTTGTTGTTCTCCCTCGCCTTCCGCCGGAGTGTAGGTAGCAAAAGAGAGAGTTACAAAATCAACATTATTATTATCATTACTCTCCCCGGCTACATCCACAAAATCTAACCATTCGGTGCCTTCATTTGGAGAAGTAAACAAACTTTCCGGAACAGTATCATCCACTGTAAATTTGAAGACGTCACTCCAAGCGCTCGTTTCTGATCCTTCATCATATGCTTTTACTCTCCACCAGTAAGCACCTTCGTCCACATCAGAATAAGCGGTCGTTGTAGCGCTTAGCTGGTCAGAATCCCAAAGGGTCGCCAAGTTCTCATCACTAAATACATTTAGCCCATAGTTAACAGCGTTCAGTACGTCATCCCAAACAAGGTCAATAGAATCTCCTTGAACATACGCATTGTTAATCGGACTAACAAGAGTCGGCGCATCAAGAATATCTTCATCTTCATCTAGCGCGTTCTCAAAATTAACATCCGAGTAATCAACTCCAAGCTCGTTTATTTCCAGTTCATCGCATAACCAGTCATTATCAATCCTCATCCATCCGGCGCGATCTTCTTCACACACTTCGTATTCGCCGATATCAAGCCCAGGGAATTTATAGTACCCGTTGGCGTTAGTGGTTGTGGACATTGATTCGCCGTCTCCCCAATTCAACTCTATGGTCCAGCCGGAAATCCCCTCATTTTCATCGCGATCTTCGTTTTCATTTAAGTCAGTCCATTTGTAGCCAGAAATAGATGTTGGAGGGAGCGCAAAGTTTCCGAAATTTGTATCAGCGATATTTTGCCCGGATTGGTTTATGGTTATAGCATAACACCCATCATCTGTGTCTGGATAGGTTTGCGCCCATGTGCCACTTTCTTCTTCACAGACACTATAATCCCCCGCCAAGAGTTCCGTAAATTCATAATTTCCTACCTCGTCTGTCTCTATTGTTGTTGTAGAATTGCCATCACCAATAGATATCTCCCAGCCGGAAATACCACTTTCCGTTTCTCCAAAAAGTCCATCCTGATTTTCGTCATTCCATTTTGTTCCGGAAACACTTGCATACTCAAAGTTGCCAAGATCAATAGCTCCTGTTGACCCATCAAGTGTCACAGCTATGCAGTTTTGAGGATCTCCCTCAAATTCACTTTCTAGATAAATACCATCGGGGCCAGTAGCAGTCCAGTCATCACGAGTTTCTTCACAGACATAGTAGGAGCCATACTCTTGACCAGAAAATACATAGACACCGTCAGCCTCACTTCCTTCACCTGTTAGCATTGAAGACACAAAACTCCATTCATCATCATAGAGAGAAATGGTCCAATCATTAAGAGGAGCTTCGCCATCATCCCTTTCGCCATCGCCATCATCATCGGCATACTTTATACCTTGGATAGAGCCGTAGGAAATCGGCGTTGGAATAGTAACGATTATTTCATGTTCCGAAGTATTACCAAAATCGTCTGTCGCAGAAAGAGTGATAGTGTAATCGCCCGGCTCGCGTCCTGTAGTATCCCATGTGTCAATGAGCGCTGGCGTGCCAAAACTTTCTTCTTCGGTGATTGGTCCAGTCACTTGAGTAAAATCTCCGTCGGTTATTGTCAATGTATATGTATTTGGATTGTCATCAATAACAGTGCCATAAATATCCACAGTGTTTCCCAAAGTAATTTCATCCCCGTCGTCTGGACTTGTAATCTCAACAAGAGGATCTGAATCATCAGCAGGCGCGATAGCTGTACCCCAAACAACAACGTCATCCAGATATGCCTCATCATTGGCATTGTTGGCAGTAACCTCAAATTTCAGCATAAATTCGTCATTATTATCAGCTCCCTCCAGTAGCCCAAAAGATGTGGTCTTCGAATCAGGTTTGATATTTTCAACGCCTTCAAGCTGAATCCAGTTTGCACCCCCATCTACAGAATAGTAACTGCTTAGGTTTTCTCCACTTCCCATGTCATCCACCTTTCGCGCATATCTAACATAAAGATCTTCAAAACCCGTAGTGTCTATGCTTACTTCTATCGCGTCACCTGGATCGCTGTTATCGCCATCCAGATTTGCAGAATGCGCGTTAGTATCATCGTTGTTGTCAGTATAGGCATTATTGTTACTATTATTTATGAGGGGGCTCTCGGTCTCAACCCATCCATTTGTTCCAAAAGAGTTACTCTCAAAACCTTCATAGAAAAGGGGAGAGTCATTCCCGCCAAGCTCAAAGTTGTCGATAACCGCTTCAGTCTCATCGTGGTCGCCATTCATATAAAATCTCACAGTAATCTTTGTGTGTCTTTCCGGATTGGAAATCTCAAAAGAGGTGGAATCAGTTGTGGTCGCAGTTAATGTTTCCAAGCCAGTAAATGACCCAGAATCTCCTAGAGAATAGGAAGCGACAAAAGAATCATTGGAATCAAGTCCTGCTACCTCGCGATAGTAACTTATGAATAAAGTTGCATAACCTTTCGTGCTCAGAACTCGTTCTGCTCCCTCATCGGGATCATCCGAATTGTTACCACTTCCTTCAAATATGAGCCCCTTCGACAAATCGGCACCAGACACAAAACCATCATCACTCACAGTTACTCTTGCATTTGTGCCACCACTACCTACACCACTTGCACCACTAAAAGAATCCCAGTCGTTCTCTATACCACTTCCGCTCTGATCAAAAGCATCTTCAAACAAAAGTGTCTCCACATCTACCGCCTTCGCTTGCGGAGGTAAAACTATACCCTGAAAAACAAGTGCCACGATAAATACGGAAGCCCATATTTTTTCGACAACACTTACTCTATTATTTAAATAATTTTTCATACCCTAAAGCCCCGCGGGCTAATGCGGGATAAGCCGTTTAGTTTTTGTAAGTAGTAGGAGCTCGTCATCCCCTATCTTTTAAAATATCTATATGCCTAAAATGGTATACTCACTCAGAGCAAAGTCAAGTTTTTTAGTGTGTTTTTTAGATATTGCGAAGGGCGAGTAAAATCCAAGCTTCCTTAGAGCCATTTTCTAGACACGACAAATAATAAAAGCTAGAACGAAATACCAAAAACAACAGAATAATCAGACTGTTTCAAAGTCGCTCCGGCAACAGGGCTTGGCTTTGCAGAAACAAAATTTATTTTATATCCTTCAAAATCCAAAGTTTTAGAGTCATCACTGTACATTGTTAGAGAGCTTGTCTTTATTCCATTGTTCACTTCAAACTGCACGGCCACTCTTCCTGCCCAAACACAAACAACACCAACAGGACACCTACTATCTTCTGACACCGCCAGAAGTGTTATAGAAAGTCCTGCCACATTTTTCGTCTCGCCCTCTTTTAGCTCGGCAGTTTCATTTATTTCTTCATCTTTTGAGGTTGGGTCGCCCCAATGCAAATTGTAGATTTCTTTTGCCCCAGTTTCTTTCATATAAAAATCTTTTATTGGTACATCCTGCCTATCCGCCCCCCTTAGAAAAATGCTTGAAAAAAGACGTGGCTCCTCCGGTAGGGCCAAATTCCAGGTCTGCACCCCATCGTTTTCCGACACATAAGAAGGTCCCCCTAGAGAAATGGCATTTTCTATGGTTATTTCTGTGCCAAAAGGTAAGGCAAACACTTCAAGCTCCGCCACATTTTTGGTCTCAATGACAAAATTGGGCCTTTCCACCCTCATATCTATAACCTCCCCGTTTTTTGATATATTTTCATCTGCGTTTCTACCCCAAAACGTCCATACCAAACCTAAAACAAGCACTACCACTAAAATTATTGCCAAATATATTGTTTTTTTATTATTCATGATGTGTAATGTACATAGGACTTTCCTATGTGTTTTCTATCTATATTAAGCCAAGGTCGGTCATTGGCGGATTTCCTCTAATCTAGGTATTTTAACATCAAATCCCTTGCCGACCAAAATGCAACACACGAGCACATTTTAGACAAGCTAGCAGAGAAAAGTGCTACCTGATATTCTTGTTGTAGAAAAGGAGATTGACAATGAAAGAGAAAAATCCAGAAAAAGAAGAGCCCGAGGCTCTCTCCAAATTCAAACCAGCAAGAGTTCGAATGTCCCTCGTCAATGTTCTCGCCCAACCGCGAAAAACATTCGAGGAGATTGACGAACTTGCTCTATCTATCGCTTCTATCGGCCAGATTCACCCCGCGGTCATCACAAGACTAAGTAGAGAAGAGGTAGACGAATATCTCAATATCATAAACAAGCTTTGGGGCACCGCCTTCAAAACAGAAGACATGGTAAGAGAGCAATATGGCTTTCTCGGGAGCAAGACCCGCTACAACATACTTGTTTCCGGCGAAAGGCGCTACCGCGCAATCCTAAAAAATGGAAGCAAGTATATCTCTGCGTCAGTTGGGAGTATCGACGCCTTTCGGGCACTCAAAATCCAGTTTCAAGAAAACATCCATGTGCCTGTTCCCCCGGCAGAAGAGGCAGAGAGCTACAAAAAGCTTTTCCAACTTATTCGCGAAAAGAACCCGGGCCTCACTATCAGGGCTTTTGCAGGAAAGGTTGGTCGCTCCACTTCCAAGATTTCTGATTCGCTTAGATATTGCGAACTCCCCCAGTCTCTTCGAGATATGGTAGAAAATGGCACCGTGCCATATGGCTTTGGCCTTGAACTCTGGAAACTCCACAAGGCCGGGGTCAGCGAAGACGAGCTTCGCTCTCTTGCGGTAGGAGCTGTCATTGAACAAATGACTGTCAAAAAACTGGAAGAGAGGGTCAGAGACTATCTTCTTTCTCGCTCATCAGGACAAGTTGCACTCTTTACCCTCGCGCCTGAAGAAGAGCAGAAAAGACGTCGGCGTGTGGTGGATGAGCAGTTCGTCCGCTATCTTTGGGGCTCTGAGCAATACATTCGAAGAGCCAGGTCTCTTGAAAAACAAGGATTGCTAATCCGTGGTAATGGAGAATTTTCTGATGGCAGCCCACGACGCAAAGTAGTGGCAACCGCCAAGATTCTCCACGATTTCTCAGATAACTCAAAAATACTTTCGGGGAAGGAAAAAGAGGATATTGAAAAATCCCTCTCGGATTCATTGTCCAATCAAAGTTCCTAGTTTCAAACCGCTCCGACATGGGTCGGAGCGGTTTTTTTACTACTTTTTTATCTTTCTTTATGAACTTTACGAACTTTTCACTTTACGAACTAATCTATGGCTGTAACGCCTCATCTACATTGCCCTCCACAGATATAATCACTTTTTTTATAGTCTCAAACTGCTTCAAGGTTTCTGTAATCTGTGCGCGTATAGCAGACACCCTGCAAGACCCACTAACACCCTCATCAAGAATTTTATCAAAATCAGCATAAGCTACTCCCCCTTCTATTTTTATACTTTCAAGGCTTGCCCCTGTCGGGATACTTGTGGTAAATCCTGTTTTTTGTTCTTCCACATTTGGACCTTTCAAAAGTTCATATATGGCGGTTTTCGCTGTTTCAATATTTTTTGCCACAACACGCTCGCTTTTGTCTACTTTTTCACACTCAAATTTTTCTCCATTATTCCAAAAAGGTTTTACGCTCATTGTTTCCATTTTTGGCAATTTTATTTCCATTTCTACTTTATTATCATTTTCTGGCAAACCTGATGGATTGTCCTTTATAAAAACAATTTTACCATCGCCCTCGCTGGGAGATACGAAGTCAATGGTGGCACTAAATGGCACAAAATCTTTGGTCATCCATTCGCCCTCTGCTTGCGCAATACCTACACCAAGTTCCTTGCCCGTATTACCCAAGATTTTTATAGGAAATGACCCTTCAAAAAACCAGTTGCCTCTGGCTTGTCCTTCAACCAAAAGTGGTGTTTTTAATGTATCTTCCGGCCTTGGAGTTTTGACCTTAACATAATTATTTAAAACCAAAAAATCTCCATCTATATTTTCATTATCTTCCAGAGAATAACTGCCCGTGACAAATTGAAATATGGCAAACCCAATAAGCCCTAAAATAAGGATTAAAATTGTAAAAAATACGAGGCCTGTTTTTGTCATATTTTGGTTTAGAGGTTAGAGGTTCTAATGCCTACATTATAACCTATTTTCACCCCTGTTGATTAACAGGATAAAAAGTCCTTTGTTTTAGCCATATTTTGATATATTAAGGCGTTTTCTTATTTTTTCACAATGTCGAGCTTGACAAAAAACCTTAGTGGGTGTATAATGTAGGGAGTAATACAAAAATGCAGTTTCGGCTCCCTCGCTCCGACCTACGTCGGGGTGGGGATGTAAAATGTTAACAGCTCTTTAAAACCCGCCAGAGGTCGCAAGGCCGAAGGCACTAACCAAATCCGATCCGCCCAGACGGCGGACGGATTAATAGGAGGCCAGAATGGCCAACAAGAAGACTGCGAAGAAGTCACCCAAGAAGACCGTCGAGCAGATCATCCCCCCGACCCCCGTGGTCGAGGAGACGGAAGTCATGCCGAGCGTGGAAACGCTCGACATGACGTCGGCCCTCGCCGACCGCGAGGTCGCCGAGGTCGCCGAGAACGTCATCGTTGCCGAGGAGGAGGTCCGCAAGGGTCTGTTCCTCGACATCTCAGGCGCTGCCAAGCGCCTGATGCTCCTCTCCAACAGGTCGCTTCGCGACCTGTTCCCCACAATGGTGTGGGTGGTCGCGCAGCTGCGCGACCTGAAGCCCGAGGCATTCCGATCGGAGGAAGGGGAAAAGAAGGTGACCGTCTACATCACCGAGGAATCGGTGATGGAGACCATCATCAAAAACGCGTTGGAGGCGTCCGAGACACGCGAAGCGTCGCGACAGGATGTCGAGCAGGAGCTCGGCATTCTGCACGTCAAGCTCGACTGGTACGGTCAGAACGGATTCAGCGAGACCCTCGGCATCGACGGATTTCGCGAGGAAGCCAAGACGATCGCTGACGAGCTGAACAGGTCCGACGACGACGTCAACCCCGCCTCGCCGGCGGACTTCCGACGACTCCTGCTCGATGCAGCCGCGCTGATCGATGAGCTCGAAGAGAGCTCAATCGATAACCTCGAGGGGGCGATCACTCGCCTCCTCGGACCCGAAAAAGCCGTACCCCAGATCAATGAGATCTGGCAGAAGGCTGTCGGCGAGAAGGGCGGGTTCTGGGCGAAGGCCCAGCTTCTCGCCCTGCGCAAGAAGACGATCGACGAGCGTCGGGGCTCGTCGAACGGCGGGAACGGCAAGTCTTCGGACAAGGTGCGTGACGCGCGCCAGCCGGCGCGCCACGCTGGTTTCCTGCCTCACTGGTAAAGTGAGGAAGTGAGAGATTTCCTCTCGCGCCCCATACTTGGCTTCGGTCAAGTGTGGGGTTTTTCATTTATCCACACACTAACCCTATCATCGTCTTAATATTTTGATATTACGAATTACCAACTCAACTTTGTATTACTAAAAGGTTCATAGATAATAGGTGGATTATACAAGACAAAATAATGATGGGGTTAGTGTGCGGGTGTACCCTGTTAAATAAAATTTAGCTAAACTAAATTTTGGTCTTACTTTTTCGTAGAAACAGAAGGCTATTTAACAGGGTGAACCCACCTTTTACACACGCCCACTTGGATGCCTACGGCATTCAAGTGAGTTTTTTAAAACTTTTTAAAACCCCACAGACACAGGCTCTAAGACAGGCGATAGCTGATGTTAGAGCCTAATAAAAAACATAAAAAAAATAACCCAATCTAATTTAACTTTTCTAATTATTATTAAAAACACACACCCTCTAACTCACGCGATAGCATGTGTTAGAGACGGTGTGTAAAATGTGTAAAATGCTAAAAATTGAAATAATTTTTAAAATTAAAAAATACGAAAATACAAAAAAAACATCAAAACAAAAAACCACTCCGACTGAAGTCGGAGTGGTTTTTAGTGCTATTACCTACTGAAGTCCCTTCTTGGGCGATCTTCTTTCGGTCTTGCCTCATTTACCAAGATGTTTCGGCCTCCAAAATCCTGACCGTTAAACATATCGATAGCAGAGTTAGCCTCTTCGTCTGATTCCATCTCCACAAAACCAAAACCCTTTGATCTGCCAGTCATCTTATCCATGATGATTGTAGCAGAAGCAACTGTTCCAGCTTTTGAAAACAAATCGCGAAGCTCATCGTCAGTAGTCTTGTATGGAAGACCACCAACATATAGTTTCTTAGCCATTCGAAAAAATTTTCTTTTTATAAAACGTAAGACGACTCTTTCTCGCACTAAACGTCGTCTTAATTACGTTTATTGGGAGATTCTTGACTTACAAAAGTAGTATAACATTTTAGATATTAAAAGTCAAAGGCGCTAGCCCCATGCCTATTCACATCTCTATTTCCTATTTGACAAATACAACAGATTGTGCTAGTATATAGAGGAAGGAGGTGCCCAAATGGCACGTGCACGAGACGCCCGTAGGAAGCGGGCCCCCCAGAACCAAGGGGGTGGGTGGGCTGGCCGACAGGCCAGCAAACGCCGGAACAATCGATCCGGCAAGCGGGGGCGCAGAAGCGCCACGCGCTCGTGGGGCGACAACAAGTGGCCCCCGCCCAAGGTCTCCCCCCCCCCCCCCGCCCCGGCGGGGGGCCCCCCCCCACCCCGGGCCCCCCGCCCC